>NZ_VJOL01000003.1 GCF_007556705.1 Tepidimonas thermarum
AGCAAGATCGCATAAGCGGCTTCCAAGGGGTTGGTTTCGACTCGTATTGCCATGAGGGTTACACTCCTTTCTCGAAGTCATGGCGTCAGACCCACCCTCGCGCTGTCTGCTGGGCGGGGAGCGTAGGCGCGTAGCGCCGGAGATCCCCGCCCAGCAGACAACCGGCAAAATGGAATTTACAGAAAGAACGATACACAACTTGATCCTGCGCGCGCTGCCGCAGCCGGCATGGCGCTGTTGCGGCTGGCCGCGCAGGGCGGGCATGCGGGCGCGGCGGCGCTGTTGGCCCAGTGGCCCACGCCGGTGACGGGGCCTGGGGGGGTGGATGATCTGCCGGCGTGTCTGGCTGGCGGCGACCCGCCCCTCCTGGCCGATGCGATGCCGGCACCCCCGGTGGCGCAGCCCATTGCGCACGAGGTGGTGGAAGATTTCGTGGCCGCTTTGCCGACGCACAAACGGCGCCATGCCCGCCTCATTCAGCGCCTGGCGCCGGGCTTTGCCGTGGATGGGCGGCTGGCGCTGGCCGTGGCGCGGGCCGAGTCCAATTTCGAGGCGGACGCCGTATCGGCGCGCAACGCGCAGGGGCTCATGCAGTTGATCCCGGAGACGGCCGAGCGCTTTGGGGTGCGCAACCCGTTCGATCCCGAGCAAAACGTGCGGGCGGGGCTGTCCTACCTGCGCTGGCTGCTCGACCGCTTTGGCGGCGACGTCGCGCTCGTGAGTGCCGCCTACAACGCCGGTGAGGGCGTGGTGGAGCGCTACGGCGGCGTGCCGCCGTATCCGGAAACCCGCGCCTATGTGCAGCGCGTGCTGCGGTGGTACGGTGCGCCCCGCCACGCGGAGCCGTGACCTTCTGGGCGGGGTGGGTTGCGCCGGGGGCGCTTAGCGCGCGGTGCCTGCCTCCAGGTCCTGGCGGATGATGGTGGCGATTTCCTCGATCGATTTGTGGGTGGTGGACAGGATGCGGATGCCGGCGCGGCGCATCAGCGACTCGGCCTCGCGCACCTCGTAGCGGCAATTTTCCAGGCTGGCGTAGCGCGAATGCGGCCGGCGTTCGTGGCGGATCTCGCTCAGGCGCTGGGGGTCGATCGTCAGCCCGAACAGCTTTTTCTTGTGCGGCAACAGCGCTGGCGGCAGTTGGCGGCGCTCGAAATCCTCCGGAATCAGCGGGTAGTTCGAGGCCTTGAGGCCAAACTGCATCGCCAGATACAGCGAGGTCGGCGTTTTGCCGCTGCGGCTCACCCCTACCAGGATGACGTCCGATTTTTCCAGGTTGTCGTTGGTTTGGCCATCGTCGTGCTCCAGGGTGAAGTTGATGGCCTCGATGCGGTCGTGGTACTCGCGGCTCTTGGTCACGTCCGAGAAACGCCCGACGCGGTGGTTGGACTTCATGCCCAATTCGTGCTCCAGCGGGGCGATGAAGGTGCCGAACATGTCGATGAGCATGCCCTGGCAGTGCTGGCGCAGCACCTGCAGCACCTCCATGTTGACCACGGTGGTGAACACCAGGGGACGCTTGCCGTCGACGTCGGCGGCGTGGTTGATCTGCCGCACCGCCTGGTGCGCCTTGTCCGCGTTGTCCACGAAAGGCAGCCGCACGCGCTTGGGGCGGATTTCGAATTGTTTGAGCAGCGCATCGGCAAAGGTTTCGGCGGTGATGCCGGTGCCATCCGAGACGAAAAATGCGGTGCGGTTGGGCATGGTGGGCGGACGGTGGGCAGTTACGACGGTGGGCCCCCGGCGCCGGGCGGCTGCGCTGCCGGCCGGGCGGGGCGGGAATTTACAATCGGGGCATTATCGCCATGACGCGGGCGGGCACGGCCAGCTGTCCGCCACGCGCTGCCGCGGTGGCCACCCACAACGACAAGCAAGCGCCCCGGGCCGCGAGCCGGTTTTTCAACATCGTGGAGTCTGCAACCATGTCCGATCGTTTCCCTCCCGACGCCCTGGTGGTGCCATTCGAGCAGCTGCGCATGGCCGACGTCGACATCGTGGGCGGTAAAAACGCCAGCCTGGGCGAGATGATTTCGCAACTGCCGCAAGGGGTGCGCGTGCCCACGGGCTTTGCCACCACGGCGCACGCCTTCCGCGAATTCCTCAAGCACGGCGGCTTGGACGAACGCATCCATGCCAAGCTGGCGGCGCTGGACGCCGATGACGTCAAGGCCCTGGCCGCCACCGGGGCCGACATCCGCGCCATGGTCGAGGCGCAGCCGTTCCCGCCGGCGCTGGAGGCCGCGATCCGTGAGGCCTACGCGCGGCTCGACGGCGGCGCCAACGCCAGCTACGCGGTGCGGTCCTCGGCCACCGCCGAGGATTTGCCCGATGCGTCCTTCGCCGGTCAGCAGGAAACCTTCCTCAACGTCGTCGGGGTGGAGCACATCCTGCACAAGATCAAAGAGGTTTTCGCCAGCCTCTACAACGACCGTGCGATCAGCTACCGCGTGCACAAGGGGTTTGCGCACAGCGAGGTCGCGCTCTCCGCCGGGGTGCAGCGCATGGTGCGCTCCGATCTTGGCGCCTCGGGGGTGATGTTCACCATCGACACCGAAAGCGGCTTCGAGGACGTGGTGTTCATCACCGCCAGCTACGGCCTGGGCGAAACCGTGGTGCAAGGCGCGGTCAACCCGGATGAGTTCTACGTCCACAAACCCATGCTCCAAGCGGGCAAGCAGGCGTTGATCCGGCGCAACCTGGGCAGCAAGCTCATCCAAATGGTGTTTGCCACCCCCGAGGAAAAGGCCGCCGGTGGCAAGCTGGTCAAGACGGTGGATGTGCCCGTGGAGCTGCGCAACCGCTACAGCCTGACCGATGCCGAGGTGCTCGAGCTGGCGCGCTACGCCCTGATCATCGAGCAGCACTATGGCCGGCCGATGGACATCGAGTGGGGCAAGGATGGCGTGGACGGGCACATCTACATCCTGCAGGCGCGCCCCGAGACGGTCAAGAGCCAGTCCAGCGGGCAGGTGGAGCTGCGCTACAAGCTCAAGGCCAAGGGGCCGGTGCTGGCCAGCGGCCGGGCCATCGGGCAAAAAATCGGTACCGGCAAGGTGCGCATCGTGCACGCGATCACCGAAATGGACAAGGTGCAGCCCGGTGATGTGCTGGTCACCGACATGACCGACCCCAACTGGGAGCCGATCATGAAGCGCGCCAGCGCCATCGTCACCAACCGGGGTGGGCGCACCTGCCACGCCGCCATCATCGCGCGCGAGCTGGGCATTCCGGCGGTCGTCGGCTGCGGCAACGCCACCGAGACGCTCAAGGACGGTCAGCTGGTCACCGTCAGCTGCGCCGAAGGCGACACCGGCCACATCTACGAGGGGCTGCTGGAGACCGAAGTCACCGAGGTCAAGCGCGGCGAGATGCCCGAGCTGCCGGTCAAGATCATGATGAACGTGGGCAATCCCCAGCTGGCGTTCGACTTTGCCCAGATCCCCAACGCCGGGGTGGGGCTGGCGCGCCTGGAGTTCATCATCAACAACAACATCGGCGTGCACCCCAAGGCGATCCTGAACTATCCGCAGATCGACGCGGACCTCAAGCGCGCGGTCGAGTCCGCGGCCCGCGGCCATGCCAGCCCGCGCGCCTTCTACGTGGACAAGGTGGCCGAGGGCGTGGCGACCATTGCCGCCGCGTTTTGGCCGCGGCCGGTCATCGTGCGCCTGTCGGACTTCAAGAGCAACGAGTACCGCAAGCTCATCGGCGGCAGCCGCTACGAGCCCGACGAGGAAAACCCGATGCTGGGCTTTCGCGGCGCGGCACGCTACATCAGCGACGACTTTGCCGAGGCGTTTGCGATGGAGGTCGAGGCCCTGCGGCGCGTGCGCCACGACATGGGCCTGACCAACGTGCAGGTGATGGTGCCGTTCGTGCGCACGCTGGCGCAGGCGCAGCGCGTCACCGAGCTGCTGGCGGCCATGGGCCTCAAGCGCGGTGAGCACGATCTCAAGCTCATCATGATGTGCGAGATCCCGAGCAACGCCATCCTGGCCGAGCAGTTCCTGCAGTACTTCGATGGCTTCTCGATCGGCTCCAACGACCTGACCCAGCTCACCCTGGGGTTGGACCGCGACTCGGGCCTGGAGCTGCTGGCGCACGACTTCGACGAGCGCGACCCGGCGGTGCTCGCGCTCATCGAGCGCGCGATCGACGCCTGCCGCGCGCAGGGCAAGTACATCGGCATTTGCGGGCAGGGCCCCAGCGACCACCCGGACTTTGCGCGCTGGCTCATGGACAAGGGGATCAGCTCGATTTCGCTCAACCCCGACACGGTGGTCGATACCTGGCACCGGCTGGCCTCGGCCGGCTAAGCACGGCCGCCCGTCCCCGCGCCCACGGCCATGCGTGCCCTTGACCCCTCGCCCGAGACGCCGCGGCTGTGGGCGCTGTTTGCCCTGGGGGCGCTGGCGTTGCACTTCCCGCTGCTGGGGGTGTGGGTCTTTTGGGCCGAGCGGGCCGGGGCGGCGGCACCCTTCGTCGTGGCGTTGTTTGGCGTGTGGGCCGCGCTCATCGGCGCGCTGGCCTGGATGATGGAGCGCACGCCGGATTGAGCGCCGGCGGCGGAGTCGGTCGATGTCGCCCGCCCTCGTCATCGCCGCCGCCTTTGCCTATCTCGGGTTGCTGTTTGCCATCGCGCACTGGGCGGATGCGCGCGCGCGCAGCGGCCGCTCGGTCATCGGCAGCGCATGGGTCTATGCGCTGTCGATGGCGGTGTACTGCACGGCCTGGACCTACTTCGGCAGCGTCGGGCGCGCCGCCAGCGGCGGGCTGTGGTTTTTGCCAATCTACCTGGGGCCCACGCTGGCCATGGTGCTGGGCTGGACGGTGCTGCGCAAGATGGTGCGCATCGCCCGCACCTACCGCATCACCACGATTGCCGACTTCATCGGCAGCCGCCATGGCAAAAGCCAGGCGCTGGCCGGTTGGGTCACGCTCATCACCGTCGTGGGGATCGTGCCCTACATCGCCTTGCAGCTCAAGGCGATTGCGGTGCCTACGCGGTGGTCACCGAGGGGGCCGCGCACGCCACACTGAACACGCCCTGGTGGCGCGACAGCACGCTCTACCTCGCGCTCGGGTTGGCGGCGTTTACCATGGCCTTTGGTGTGCGGCATTGGGACGGCACCGAACGCCACGAGGGCATGGTGGCCGCCATCGCCTTCGAGTCGCTGGTCAAGCTGGTGGCGTTTGTGGCCGTGGGCGCATTCGTCACCTGGGGGCTGTTCGACGGGTGGGACGACCTGGTGGCGCGCGCCAACCAGGTCCCGGCGCTGGCGCAGCGGCTGCGCCTGGATGACGCGGCGGGCTTTGCCTGGTCGAGCTGGCTGGCCCTGACCGTGCTGGCCGGGCTGTCGGTGCTGTTGCTGCCGCGCCAGTTTCAGGTCATGGTGGTGGAGGCGGTGGACGAGCGGCACATCCGCCGCGCCGCCTGGGTGTTTCCGCTCTACCTGTGGCTGATCAACCTGTTCGTGCTGCCGATTGCGCTGGCCGGGCTGCTGTGGTTCGGGCTCGATTCGGCCGAAGCGGAGATTTTCGTGCTGCGCCTGCCCCAGGCCGCGGGGGCCGAGGGCTTGCTGCTGCTGGCCTTCATCGGCGGGCTGTCGGCCGCCACGGGGATGGTGATCGTGGAGACGATCGCCGTGGCCACCATGGTGTGCAACGACTTGGTGCTGCCCGGGTGGCTGCGGTACGGCAGCGGCCCACGCGCCCCGGCGGACCTCACGCGCCTGATCCTGCGCATCCGGCGTGGCGCCATTCTCGTCCTGTTGCTGCTGGGCTATGGCTACTACCGCGTCGCGGGCGATGCGTATGCGCTGGTCAGCATCGGCCTCATCAGCTTTGCGGCGGTGGCCCAGTTTGCCCCCGCGCTGCTGGGCGGCATGTACTGGCGCGGGGCCAGCCGCGACGGTGCCCTGGCCGGGTTGGTCGGCGGCTTTGCCGTGTGGGCCTACACGCTGATGCTGCCGTCGCTGGCCAAATCGGGCTGGCTGCCCGCGTCGTTCGTGACCGCCGGGCCGTGGGGCATCGACTGGCTGCGGCCCGAGGCGCTGCTGGGCCTGCACGGGCTGGACCACCTGACCCACGCGCTGTTTTGGAGCCTGCTGGTCAACATCGGCCTGTACGTGGGGGTGTCGCTGGCGCGCCCGCCTGGCGCGGCCGAGACCAGCCAGGCGCTGCTGTTCGTCGATGCCCTGCGCCACCGCGCGGGCGATCAGCCGCCGGTCTTCTGGCGCGGCCAGGCGTCGCTGCCGGCCTTGCAGGCCGTGCTGGCGCGGGTGTTGGGGGCGCAGCGCGCGCACGAGCTGCTGCAGGAGCAGGCCCGCGCGCGCGGCGTGCCGTTGGCCGCATTGCCTGCCGATGCCGCTCTCGTGCACTGGGTGGAAACGCAGCTCGCTGGCGCGGTGGGCAGCGCGTCGGCGCGCTCGCTGGTGGCCTCGGTGGTCGAGGAGCAGCCGTTGCGGGTGGAGGACGTGCTCGATATCCTGCGCGAAACCGGGCGGCTGCGCGCGCTGTCGCAGGCCTTGGAGGAAAAATCGCGTTCGCTCGAGCGCGCCACTGCCGAGTTGCGCGCGGCCAACGAGCGGCTGCAGGAGCTCGACCGCCTCAAGGACGATTTCATGTCATCGGTCACGCACGAACTGCGCACGCCCTTGACCTCGATCAGGGCGCTGTCGGAAATCATGCGGGACGATCCCCAAATGGACGTGGCGCAGCGCGAGCAGTTTTTGGGGATCGTGGTGGCCGAGAGCGAGCGCCTGAGCCGTCTGGTCAACCAGGTGCTGGACCTGGCCAAGATCGAATCCGGGCACGCCAGTTGGCGCGACGAAGCGCTGGATCTGCGGGCGGTGGTGGAGCAGGCCGCCCGTGCCGCCGAGCCGCTGCTGCACGAGCGCGGCGCGCAGCTGGTGTTGGAACTGCCCGCGCAGCCCCTGCCCGTGCGCGCCGACGCCGACCGGCTGCAGCAGGTGCTGATGAACCTGCTGTCCAACGCGGCCAAGTTCGTCCCCGCCGGGCGCGGCCAGGTACGCCTGTGCGCACGGCCCACGCGGGCCGATGATGGCACCCCCTGGGCGACGGTGGAAGTGCACGACAACGGTCCGGGCGTGCCGCTGGCGGAGCAGGCGGTGATTTTTGAAAAATTCCGGCAAGGCGGCGACGCCCTCGAGCGACCGCCGGGCACAGGCCTGGGGCTGCCGATCAGCCGCCGCATCGTGGAGCATTTGGGCGGCCGCCTGTGGCTGCGCTCCACGCCCGGGCAGGGCGCGTGCTTTGGCTTTGATTTGCCCCTGTGGCCTGATGCGCCGCCCGCCAGCCCGCAACCGCATGCAGAGGAGAACCGAACCGATGAGCAAACGCGTCCTGATCGTCGATGACGAGCCCAATATCCTGATTTCGCTGGAATTTTTGATGAAGCGGGAGGGCTATGAGGTGCAGGTCGCGCGCGACGGCGAAGAGGGCCTGGCGCTGGCCACCGCGTGGCGGCCCGATGTGGTGCTGCTCGATGTGATGATGCCGCGCAAAAACGGCTTTGACGTCTGTCAGGCGATCCGCGCCGACGCGGCGCTGGCGGGCGTGCGCATCGTCATGCTCACCGCCAAGGGGCGCGACACGGATGTGGCCAAGGGGCTGGCGCTGGGGGCCGATGCCTACCTGACCAAGCCCTTTTCGACGCAGGACCTGGTGCGCCGCGTGCGCGAACTGGTGGGAGAAGCCGTGTGAGGCGCCGCATCGACCCGCGCTTGTGGTGGCTGCTCGGGGGGGCGGCGGCGGTCTCGCTCGCGTGGTTGGGCGTGACGGTGGGGCTGATCGCGGTCACGCTCGAGCCCGAGGCACGCACGCGCATGCTCGATTTGCTGGGGGACCGCTGGGGCTTCGTGCTGCTGATGTGGCTCGTGGGCATGGGGGCGATTGCGTGGGGCCTGCAGCGTGCCTTCGACGTCGGGGTGCACCCGTGGCGCCGTCTGGCCGAGGAGGCCCAGGTGTTGCTGACCGCGGAAGGTGCGCCGTCCCTGCGCGAGCGCGGCCCAGCCGAGGTGCGGCGGGTGGCGCGGCTGTTCAACCAGCTCGTGCAACAGCGCGAGGCGTGGTGCGCGCAGGTCAACGAGCGCGTAAGGGAGGCAGCGCGCAGCATCGAGCAGGAAAAGACACGCCTGGCGGCGCTGATGGCCGAGCTCACGCAAAGCGTGGTGGTGTGCAACCTGGATGGGCGCATTCTGCTCTACAACAACCGCGCCCGGTTGCAGTTTCGCGCCCTGTCGCAGGCCCCGACGCTGGCCGGCGGCAGCGAGCTCATCGGGCTTGGGCGCTCGATCTACACCGTGCTCGATCGCGCGCTCATCGCCCATGCCCTGGAGCGCATCGGCCAGCGCCTGCGGCGCGGCGCCGCCCATCCGAGCGCGCAGTTCGTCACCGCCACGCGCAGCGGGCAACTGTTGCGCGTGCAGGTGGCGCCGGTGCGGCAGGTCGAGGGTGGGCAGGGGGGCGAGGGGGCGTGCGCGGAGCTCGCCGGCTTCGTCCTCGTGCTGGACAACATCACGCGCGATCACGAGCAGGCGGCGCAGCGCGAGCGGCTCTGGCTCGAACTCACCGAAGGCGCCCGCCGCGCGCTGGCCAACGTCCAAGCGGCGCTGGAGGTGCTGGAGCTGCCCGACGCCGAGCCGGCGCTGCGCGAGCGCCTGTTGGGCGTGGTGCGCGCCGAGGTGCAGGGGCTGGGCGAGCGGGTGCAGCGGGCGGTTGCCGAGGGCGCACAGGACTGGGGCAGCCAGTGGCCGATGGAGGACATGCTGGGGGCTGACCTGCTTGCCGCGATCGAGCGCCGGCTGGCGGATAGCGCCGGTTTGCGCGTGACGCTCGCTGCGGTCGATGCCGAGGTCTGGTTGCGCATCGAGAGCTTCGCCCTCATCCAGGCTGTGGTCTACCTGGCGCGGCGGCTGCACAGCGAATGCGGCATCGACGCCATCACCTTGCGGCTGCAGCCCGCGCCGCCCGCGGCGCAGCGCGGCGGTGCCCACGTCCACCTCGACGTGGCCTGGCCGGCGCCCGCCGGCGAGGCGTCGATCGCGGGCCTCATGGGCTGGGAGGTGGACCCGATGCACATGGGCGACGGGGGCATTGCCGCCAGCGTGCGCGATGTCGTCGAGCGGCACGGGGGCGCGCTGTGGGTGGAAGCCAACCCCGCCGCGGGCGAGGCGTGCTTTCGGCTGCTGTTGCCGGCCATCGAGCCCGCCGAGCCTGCCGAGATGGCAGCGACGCTGGTGCGCACGGAAAGCCGGCCCGAATACTACGATTTCGATCTGTTTCGGTCATCGCCCGCGACGCAGGCGCTCGATGACGTGCCGTTGACCGACTTGGTCTACACCGTCTTCGACACCGAAACCACGGGCCTCAACCCGTCCGAGGGCGATGAAATCATCCAAATCGGCGCCACCCGCATCGTCAACGGCAAGCTGCTGCGGCACGAGAGCTTCGAGCAACTCGTCAACCCGCGCCGTCCGATCCCGCGCGAGTCCATCCCTATCCATGGCATCACGCCCGAGATGGTGGCCGATCAGCCCGACATCACCGAGGTGCTGCCGGCGTTTCACGCCTTTGCGCGCGACACCGTCCTGGTCGCGCACAACGCGGCGTTCGACATGCGGTTTTTGCAGCTCAAGGAGCGCGCCACCGGGTTGAAGTTCGACCACCCGGTGCTCGACACGCTGCTGTTGTCGGCGGTGGTGCATCCGGCGCAGCCGTCGCACCGCCTGGAGGAGATTGCCGCGCGCTTTGGCATTGCGGTGATCGGTCGCCACACGGCGCTGGGCGACGCCTTCGTCACCGCCGAGGTGCTATTGCGCCTGATCCCGCTGCTGCAGGCGCAGGGCATACGCACCCTGGGCGAGGCGCGGCGCGCCGCCGAGCGCACCTACTACGCGCGGCTGACCTACTGAAACACACACTTGCGGCGTTGCGCTGGGGGTCAAAAGCGTCCGGCCAGGTAGCGCTTTTCCAGCACGCCCTGCAAATCCTTGACCACGGCAAAGGCATCTTTGAGGTGGCGCCGCTCGAGCTCGGAGAGCTCTTGCAGGTGCAGGTAGTTGTCGGCCGGGCGCCCCTCGGCCATCAGGCGCGCCTGGTGCTCGATGCGCAGGCCGCTCAGAAAATCCAGGGCATCGATGAGGTCGCGCGCGCGCGCGGCCGTGATTTCGCCGCTGCTGGCGGCGGCTTGCAGCCGCTCGCGCGTGCTCACCGCGGTGATGCCGCCCGCCAGCGCGTAGATGCGCGCCAAGTCGATGATGGGCACGATGCCGCTGTGCTTGAGATCGACCGTGCCCTCGTGTTCGCCGCTGCGGATGGTGTGGATGCCGCCCAGCCAGCCCAGCGGTGGCTGGTGGGTCAGCGCGTTGCTCACCATGTGGGCCAGAAAGATGCGCTGCCCCGGTGTGCGGCGCAGCACCTCGGCGCGCAGGCTCTCGAGCAGCGCACGCTCGCCATAGACGAAGCGCTGGTCGAAGAACACACAGGTCAGCATCAGCGCCTTGGGCTCCGGGCGCTCGATCCACTGATGAAAGTACTCGCGCCAGCGTGCATGGGGCTGACGCCAGGCGTCGGTCATGGCCATCATCTCGCCCGGGCAATAGACGTAGCCGCAGGCATTGAGGCCGTCGCACACGAAGCGCGCCAGCGCCTCGAAATAGTCGCCATGCTGCGCAGGGTCGTAGCCGTCGTCGAGCACCAGGCAGTTGTCCTGATCGGACTTGGCGGTCTGCTCGTTGCGGCCCTGCGATCCCGCGGCCACCCAGGCGTAGGGCACCGGCGGCGGCCCAAAGCGCGCCTCGGCCAGCTGCAGCAGGCGCGAGGTCAGCGCATCCGTCATGGCCGACACCAGGCGTCCGGTGGCGTGCGGGCTGGCATGCGCGGCGGCGAGCTGGCGCTGCAACGCACCGATGCGCGCCGCCGTGGCCACGAGGCCGTCCACGGTGTCCTGCCGGTAGATGGCGCCGGCCAGGTAGACTGCCGAATTGCTTTGCTGCTGTTGCACATCGGTGCTGGTGATGACGCCAGCCACCCGCGGTCCGTCCATGACCGGGACGTGGTGGATGTTGAGGCGCGCCATGAGCAGCAGCGCATCGAAGGCGTGGTCGCCAATGTCCACCGTGTGCAGCGTGGTGGTGGCGATGGCCATGATCGGCTGCGCCGGATCGCGGCCCTCGGCCAGCACGCGGTTGCGCAGATCGCGGTCGGTGACCAGCCCCAGCGGGATGCCATCACGCCCCACCAGCACCGAGGAGACGCGCTGCTCGCGCATGATGCGCGCCGTGGCGTGTATCGACAGCTCGGGCTCGACCATGACCGGGGGGCGCCGCAGCAGTGCCCGCACCGGCGTCGCCGTCCATGACAGGGAGTCGTCGGTGGGTCGCGAGGTGTTGGAGGTATCCATGGGCCGGGCGCAAAAACCGCTACCATCGCATGGTAAATCGGGCTTACGTCCTCCCGACCACGGCACGGGAGCGTGTTGTTGCGTTACGTCAAGCCCCGCCGCTGCCCTCGTCCATGTCCACGTCGCCCGAGTCGTCGCTGCGCCGCTTTCTGGACCGCGCCTACCTGCGGTTTGCGCTCGGCTTCGTCGCCTTCGTGCTGTTGTTGGGCTGGCTGGAACGCTTGGGGTGGTCGCGCACGGCCATCGGACTGACGTTTTTGCTCGCCACGCTTGCGGTGTACGCGACGATCGGCATCATCACCCGCACCATCGACCCCATCGAGTACTACGTGGCGGGGCGGCGCGTGCCGGCGTTTTACAACGGCATGGCGCTGGCGGCCGACTGGCTCTCGGCCGCGTCGTTCCTGGGGCTGGCCGGGACGCTGTACCTGCAGGGCTTCAACGGGCTGGCCTTCGTGCTGGGCTGGACGGGCGGCTTTGTGCTGGTGGCCTTGTTTTTGGCGCCGTACCTGCGGCAGTTTGGCCAGTTCACCATCCCCGATTTTTTGGCCGAGCGCTACGGCGGCGCGCTGCCGCGCGTGTTCGGCGTGGTGGCGCTGCTGCTGTGCTCGTTCGTGTACGTGGTGGCGCAAATCTACGGCGTGGGGTTGATCACCTCCCGTCTGACCGGGCTGGCGTTCGAGGTGGGCGTGTTTCTGGGCCTGGGCGGCATATTGGTGTGCTCCTTTTTGGGCGGCATGCGGGCCATCACCTGGACCCAGGTGGCGCAGTACATCGTGCTCATGGTGGCTTTTGTGACGCCGGTGGTGTGGTTGTCGGTCAAGCAGACCGGCTGGCTGCTGCCGCAGCTGTCGTATGGCGCCCAGCTGCAAAAAGTGACCGAGCGCGAGCGGGCGCTGGCCGCCACCCCGGAGGAGGTGCACGTTCAGCGCATTTGGAGCCACCAGGCGCAGGTGTTGCGCGAACGCTTGCGCGACCCGGCCGCAGCGTTGGAGCGCGAGCGCGCGCGCGCCGAAGAGCACCTCGAGGCGCTGCGCCGCATCGATGCGGATCCAGCCGATCTTGCGCAGGCCGAGCGGGCGCTGTCGCGCCTGCCGCGCGACGTGGCGAGTGCGCGCGCGCTGTGGATGCAGCAGCTCGAACACGCGCAGGCCATGGCCGCCACGCTGGGCGGGATGCCGTCGCATGCCGAGCCTTACACCACCGCGATCGCGGCTGCGGGCGCGCAGGCACCGCCGGATGAGCGTGCGCGGCGCAATTTTTTGGCGCTGGTGTTTTGCTTGGTCGTGGGCACCGCGGCCTTGCCGCACCTGCTGGTGCGCTTCTACACCGTCCCCAGCGTGCGCCAGGCGCGCCTGTCGGTGGCCTGGGGGGCTGGGTTCATCGCGTTGCTCTACCTCACGGCCCCGGCGTTGGCGGTGCTGGTCAAGTACGAGGTGCTCGCCGGCTTGGTCGGGACCCGTTTCGACGCGCTGCCGTCATGGGTGAGTGCGTGGAGCCGGGTCGATCCGGGGCTGCTGTCGGTGCGCGACCTCAACCGCGATGGGGTGGTGCAGCTCGGTGAAATCAGCATCGGCCCCGACATCATCGTGCTGGCGGCGGCCGAAATCGCGGGCTTGCCCTACGTGGTGGCAGCGCTGGTGGCGGCGGGCGGCTTGGCCGCGGCCCTGTCCACCGCGGACGGGTTGCTGCTGGCCATCACCAGCGCGCTCAGCCACGATCTGTACTACAAAACCCTCGACCCGCATGCCGACACCGCGCGGCGCGTCACGCTCTCCAAAGTGCTGCTGCTGGTGGTGGCGCTGCTGGCGGCCTACATCGCCGCGCAAAAGCCGGCCGATATATTGTTTCTCGTCTCCGCGGCGTTTTCGCTGGCGGCGGCGGCGTTTTTCCCGGCGCTGGTGCTGGGCATTTTTTGGTCGCGCATCAATGCAGCCGGGGCGCTGTGTGGCATGGCGGCGGGGCTGGGGGTGACGCTGTACTACATGGCCACCACCCAGCCGTGGCTGCGCGCGGTGCTGGGGCTGGCGGGCGAGCCGCGCCTGTGGTGGGACATTCAGCCCATTGCGGCGGGCGTCTTTGGCGTCCCCGTGGGAGCGGCGGTGATGGTGCTGGTCAGCCTGATGACGCCGGCGCCCCCGCCGGCGCAACGGGCCTGGGTGCGGCGGCTGCGCTCGCCCGCAACGGCGGCGGCCGAAAAGCTATAATGCTTGGCTTCCTTGCCACACCCAAGCGACGCTGGGGTGGCAGTTGTTCCATAAGGAGAGTTCATGCGTCACTACGAAATCGTCATGCTGATCCACCCGGATCAAAGCGAGCAGGTGCCCGCCATGCTGGAGCGCTACAAGGGCATGATCACGGCCGGCGGTGGCATCATCCACCGCGTCGAAGACTGGGGCCGTCGCCAGCTGGCCTACCAGATCAACAAGCTGTCCAAGGCCCACTACCTGTGCCTCAACATCGAGGCCGGGCAGGAGGTCATGAACGAGCTCGAGCACGCCTTCCGCTTCAACGACGCCGTGCTGCGTCACCTGGTGGTCCACAAGAAGAAGGCGGAGACTGGCCCGTCGCCGATGATGAAGGCCGTCGAGCGCGAAGAGGCCCGCAAGGCGCAGCAGGAAGCCGCTGCTTGACCTTGTTCGGGGCGATCGCGTCACCCGTCAATCGCCTGGAGCTCGTGGCCACGCTGGCGCAATGCGCGCCCATGCGCTACACGCCGGCCGGCATCCCGGCGCTGGACCTGTGGCTGGAACATGCGTCCGAGCAGGTCGAAGCCGGCTACCCCAGGCAGGTGGCCCTGCGTCTGAAGGCGGTCGCGTTTGGCGCGCAAGCCGAACGCCTGGCTGCCCAAGCGCTGGGGACGGCGCTGTGGTGGACGGGGTTCATGTCGTCCGCCCGGCGAGGCAACGGGGTCGTCTTTCACGTCCAGGATTTCAAACCGATTTAGGAAACCATCATGGCTGCACCGCAACGCAACAACCCAGGCAACCGCACCAAGCGCGCCAGCAACAACCTGCTGTTCAAGCGCAAGAAGTTCTGCCGCTTCACCGTCGCCGGCGTCGAAGAGGTGGACTACAAGGACATCGACACGCTCAAAGAGTTCATTGCCGAAAACGGCAAGATCATTCCGGCCCGCCTGACCGGCACGCGCGCGATTTACCAACGCCAAGTCGCCACCGCCATCAAGCGCGCCCGTTTCCTGGCGCTGCTGCCCTACACCGACCAGCACCGCGTCTGAAGGAGCCCGAGAACATGCAAGTCATTCTGCTCGATAAGGTCGTCAACCTCGGCAACCTCGGCGATATCGTCAGGGTCAAGGACGGCTACGCCCGCAATTTCCTGATTCCCACCGGTCGTGCGCGCCGCGCCACCCAGGCGGCCATCGACGAGTTCAACGCGCGCCGCGCCGAGCTCGAGCGTGTGGCCGCGGCCAAGTTGGCCGAAGCCAAGGCGTTGGGCGAAAAATTGCAGGGCTACACGGTCAAACTGTCGCAAAAGGCGGGTGTGGACGGCCGGCTGTTTGGCTCGGTCACCAACCACGACATCGCCGCGGAGCTGACCAAGGCCGGCTTCCCCGTGGCCAAGGCCCAGGTGCGCATGCCCAACGGTGTGCTCAAGATGGTGGGCGACTACACCGTGTCGGTGGCGCTGCACACCGATGTGGTGGTGGACGTCAACGTCCAGGTGTTGGGCGAGACCGTCTGATCACCCCGGCCCCCCGCGGGGCCGCTCTGCGCGCACCTACACGCGCCCATCCAAGACGCAGGGCCGCCGTTGGGCGGCCCTCGTCGCTTGGGCGGCAAGCGCACTGGGTGGACAGCGCGCCTGTGGGCGATTACGCGGTGGACGGCGCTTACCAGAGCTTCCACCACGGCCCGCTGTCGCGGCGCAAGCCGTGCGTGAGAAAGCCGCTGGCCGGAAAGTTGGCCTCGAGCACGCGGCGCGCATCGCGCGCCTGGTCGGCCATGTCCAGCGCTTCGTACGATTTCATCAGAATGTAGAGCGCTTCTTCTGCCGCGGGGACGTTTTGGTAGTCCTGCAGCGCGGTTTGTGCGCGGTTGATGGCGGCGACGTAGGCGCCGCGCCGGTAGTAGTAGCGCGCCACGTGCACCTCGTACTGCGCCAGGGCATTGACGATGTAGGTCATGCGCTGGCGGGCGTCGGGGGCGTAGCGCGAATCGGGGAAGCGCTCGACCAGCTCCTTGAACGCTTCAAACGAGTCCTTGGCCGCCTTTTGGTCGCGCTCGGAGAGATCCTGCTGCGAGATGAAGCCAAACAGGCCCAGGTTGTCGTTGAAGTTCACCAGCCCTTTGAGGTAGAGCGCGTAATCGAGCGCCGGGCTGGCCGGGTGGAGCTTGATGAAGCGATCCAGCGTGGCGATGGCCTGGGCCTGCTCGCCGTTTTTGTAGTGGGCATAGGCCTTTTCCAGCTGCGCCTGTTGCGCCAGTGGGGTGCCGGCGGCGCGGCCCTCGAGTTTTTCGAACAGCTGGATTGCCTTGTCGTAGTTGCCCGCGTTGCGCTCGTCCATCGCTTCGGCGTAGAGCTTGTTGGGGCTCCAGCCCGCGGTGACGTCTTTTTCGGGGCCGCTGGCGCAGCCTGCCAACAGGGCCAGGCCCAGCGCAAGGGCGGACAGGGTGGGCGCGCGCAGGCGATCGGCGGATAATCGTTGGGTCTTCATTGGGCGCCCCTCAGGCGCGCTGCCGCAGCAGCAAACATGGTGTCAAAAATTATAGAGGTCGATGGCGATACCGCCGCGCCCGTTGGCCTGCCTGACGACGATGGCGGCGAGCCCGAGGCCGGCGCCGAGTGGCGTCGCTTCGACGTCGGTGCCGACGGCCACGGCGAGCGGCTCGACCGCTGGCTGGCGGCGCGCGTGCCCGAGGTCTCGCGCAGCTACCTGCAACAGCTGATTGCCGATGGGGCGGTGTGCCTGGATGGCGTGCCGCTGGCCAAGGCGGCGCGGCGCTTGCGCGTGGGCGAGTCGGTGGCGGTCGAGCTGCGCCCCACGGCGCATGCGCGCGCCTTCGTGCCGCAGCCGATGGCGCTGAACGTCGTCTACGAGGACGCGCACCTGCTCGTGATCGACAAACCCGCGGGCCTGGTGGTGCACCCGGCCGCCGGCAACTGGTCGGGCACGCTGCTCAACGGCCTGCTGGCGCACCACGAGGCGGCCGCGCGGCTGCCACGCGCGGGCATCGTGCACCGGCTCGACAAGGACACCAGCGGCCTGATGGTCGTGGCCAAGACCCCGCAGGCGTACGATCAGCTGGTGGCGATGATCGCGCAGCGCACCGTACGGCGCATCTACGTCGCCCTGGTGCGCGGGCCCTGGCGCCATGCCGATGCGGTGTGCATCGACCAGCCGATCGGGCGTGACCCGCGCAACCGGCTGCGCATGGCGGTGCACACGGCCGCCAGCGGCGCGGCCAAGCCGGCGCGCACCGACGTCCGGCGCCTGGATGGCGGCGCCGGCGCCCAGCCCGACTGGGCGCTGGTGGGGTGTCGGCTGCACACCGGCCGCACGCACCAGATCCGCGTGCACCTGGCGTGGCTGGGGCATGCGCTGGTGGGGGATACCCTCTACGGGGGGTGCGAGGCGCTGGGCCTGCGGCGGCAGGCCCTGCACGCGACGCGCCTTGGGCTGCAGCACCCGCTGGACGGGCGCTGGCTGGCGTTCGAGAGCGCGTTGCCGGCCGACATGGCCGCGGCCACCGCGGCTGCGGGCCTGCACTACAATCCCGCGCTCCTGTGGGCCGCCCGGCCCGACGGCGGGGAGCCTGTCTACGAGAGCGAATGAACACGAGCGACGCGCGCCGCATTCTGGAGACCGCGCTGTTGTGCGCGGCGCAGCCCCTGTCGCTGCGCGAGCTTGGCGCGCTGTTCGATGGCGCCGTGGCGCCCGACACGCTGCGGCGGCTGTTGGCCGATGTGCAACGGGCCTGGGCCGACCGCGGCCTGGAGCTGGTGTGCGTGGCCAGCGGCTGGCGCTTTCAAAGCCGGCCGCAGATGCGGCCCTTTTTGGAGCGGCTCAACCCCGAAAAGCCGCCGCGCTACAGCCGCGCCGTGCTCGAGACGCTGGCGATCATCGCCTACCGGCAGCCCGTCACGCGTGGCGACATGGAAGAAATCCGCGGCGTGACGATCGGCAGCCAAATCCTCAAGCAGCTCGAAGACCGCGGCTGGATCGAGGTGATCGGCCACCGCGAAACCGTGGGCCGGCCGGCGCTGTATGCGACGACGCGGCAGTTTCTCGATGACCTGGGGCTGGCCTCGCTCGATCAGCTGCCGGCGCTCGAGGACGCCGGCGCCGAGGCGCCCGGCGCGATCGCGCTGGCGCTGGAGGCACAGGCCGACAGCCCGCCCGCAACCGCCACCCCTGAGGCGGCGCCCGACGCCGCCGCGAACGAAAGACCTGCATGAAAAAAGCCCCCCCATCCGACCGACCGCCCCGGCGTGACGCCGCCACGCCGACCTCGGCGCGCCGACCCCCGGCCCGGCGCGGCGCGGCGGCGCCCACCGCCGTGCCCCCCCGTACGGCCGCCGCGCCCGCCTCGGTCAAGCTGCAACGCGTGCTGGCGCAGGCGGGGCTGGGGTCGCGCGCCGACATGGAGCAGGCGATTGCCGCTGGCCGCGTCACCGTCAATGGCGACGCGGCGCACATTGGCCAGCGCGTCCGCGCCGGCGACGTGGTCAAGTTCGACGGGCGGCTGGTGCGCTGGCAGGCCCAGCCGACCCGGCTGCCGCGGGTGCTGGCCTACCACAAGCCCACGGGTGAGGTGGTGACCCTGGACGACCCCGACAACCGTCCCACGGTGTTTCGGCAGCTGCCGCGGCTGCGCAGCGGCAAGTGGATGGCGGTGGGCCGGCTCGACATCAACACCGAGGGTTTGCTGCTGTTCACCGATTCTGGTGAGCTGGCCAATCGCCTGATGCACCCGCGCTTTGGGCTCGAGCGCGAGTACGCGGTGCGCGTGCTGGGCGCGCTGTCCGCGGAAGAACGCCAGCGCCTGCTGGAAGGCGTGGCGCTGGAGGACGGCCCGGCGCAATTTCGCTCACTGGAGGAGGGCGGCGGCGACGGCGCCAACCGCTGGTACCGCGTGACGATTGCCGAGGGGCGCAACCGCGAGGTGCGGCGCATGTTCGAGGCCGTGGGCCACGCGGTCAGCCGCTTGATACGGGTGCGCTACGGGGCGGTGGCGCTGCCGCGCGGCCTGCGCCGCGGCGCTTTCGTGGAACTCGAGCCGCGCGCCGTGGTCGAGCTGATGCAGGCCGCGGGCGTGCCGCTGCCGTTGCCCCCGACACCCCCCCGGCGGCGCGCCGGCCCGCCACGGGGCGCCGGCCCGCGCCCGAGCCGACCGCCCGCTCCCGAACGCGGGGCGCGTGCGTCGGGCGCACGCGCCCCGCAACCAACGCGGCGCCGCAACGGCTAAAATCGCAGGTTTTGTCTATCATCCCAATCCAATTTCATCATGGCCATCGAACGCACCCTGTCCATCATCAAGCCCGACGCCGTTGCCAAGAACGTCATCGGCCAGATCTACAGCCGCTTCGAGGCCGCCGGTCTCAAGATCGTCGCGGCCAAGATGGTGCATTTGTCGCGCCGCGAAGCCGAGCAGTTCTACGCCGTGCACAAGGATCGCCCGTTCTTCAAGGATTTGGTGGACTTCATGGTGTCCGGCCCGGTCATGGTCCAGGTGCTCGAAGGTGAAAACGCCATCGCCAAGAACCGCGAACTCATGGGCGCCACCGACCCCAAGAAAGCCGCCCCGGGCACCATCCGCGCCGATTTCGCCGACAGCATCGATGCCAACGCGGTGCACGGCTCCGACGCGCCCGAGACCGCCGCTGTCGAAGTGGCGTTCTTCTTCCCGGGCATGAACATCTACGCGCGCTGACCATGCCATGACGGCCAATTTGCTCGATTACGACCTCGAGGGGTTGGCCGCCTTTTGCGAGCGGCTCGGACACAAGCGCTTTCGCGCCGTCCAGCTCTTTCGCTGGATTCACCAGAAAGGCGTCGCGCGCTTCGAGGACATGACCGACCTCGCGCGCGACCTGCGCGAGCGGCTGCCGACCGTGGCGCGCATCCAGGGCCTGCCGGTGCTGGCCGAGCAGGCTTCTGCCGACGGCACCATCAAATGGTTGTTCGACGTCGGCGACGGCAATGCCGTCGAAGCGGTCTACATCCCGGAAGACGACCGCGGCACGCTGTGTGTGTCCAGCCAGGCGGGTTGCGCCATCGGTTGCCGCTTTTGCTCCACGGGCCACCAGGGCTTTAGCCGCAACCTGACCACGGGTGAAATCGTCGCGCAGCTCTGGTACGCCGAGCACGAGCTGCGGCGCCGCCGGGGCACGGGCGAGCGCGTCATCTCCAACGTCGTCATGATGGGCATGGGCGAGCCGCTGCAAAACTACCACGCCCTCGTGCCGGCGCTGCGCGTGATGCTCGACGATCACGGCTACGGTCTGTCGCGGCGGCGCGTGACGGTGTCCACCTCGGGCGTGGTACCGATGATGGAGCGCTTGGCGCAGGACTGCCCGGTCGCGTTGGCGGTGTCGCTGCATGCGCCCAGCGATGCGTTGCGTGACGAGCTGGTCCCGCTCAACCGCAAATACCCGTTGCGCGAACTGCTCGACGCCTGCCTGGCCTACCTGCCGGCGGCGCCGCGCGACTTCATCACCTTCGAGTACTGCATGCTCGACGGCATCAACGACACGCCACAACACGCCCAGGAGCTGATCGCGCTGCTGCGCGGCCACGCCGGGCGGGGGGTGCCGTGCAAGCTCAACCTGATTCCGTTCAACCCGTTTCCCGCGTCGGGTCTGAAGCGCTCCCCCCGCGCTGCGGTCAAGGCGTTTGCCGACCAGCTCAACGCGGCGGGCATCGTCACCACCATCCGCAAAACCCGTGGCGACGACATCGATGCGGCGTGCGGGCAGCTCGCGGGTGACGTGCTCGACCGCACCCGCGCCGCCGAGCGCCTGGCGCGGCGGCGCGAGCGGCTCGCGGTGGTGCGCGTGCACCGCGCCGAGCGGACCGTGGAGGGGCAGGCATGACGGGACAGCCCGGCTGGGGGACGCGCGCGCTGCTCGTGGCCTGGGCCGCGCTGGTGCTGGGCAGCCTCCTTGGCGGTTGCGCGGGTGGTCTGCCCGCCACGGGTGCGACCGGGGGCCGCGATTGGGTCACCGAATCGGACGAGCCGCAGGCGCGCAAGCGCGCCCGCACGCGGCTCGAACTGGCTGCCGGCTATTTCGAGCAGGGCCAGGTCACCGTCGCCCTGGACGAGGTCAAGCAGGCCATCCAGATCGATCCCACCTATGCCGCGGCCTTCAACCTGCGCGGCTTGATCTACACCCAGTTGCGCGACCTGCCGCTGGCCGAGGAGAGTTTTCAGCAGGCGCTGCGGCTCGACCCGCGCGACGGCGACACGTGGCACAACCTGGGCTGGATGTATTGCCAGGACGCACGCTACCCGGCGGCGATCGACGCCTTCCGGCGCGCGTTGGACGCCCCGGCTTACCGCTCGCCCGCGCGCACCTGGATGGCGATGGGCGTGTGCCAGGCGCGGGCCGGACAGGCGGACGCGGGCGAGCGCAGTTTGCTGCGCGCTTTCGAGCTCGACCCTGGCCATCCGGTGGTGCTGTACAACCTGGCGCTGCTGCTGTATCAGCGCGGCGATGCAGAGCGGGCGCGTTTCTTCATCCGGCGCCTCAACAATTCGGAGTGGGCCAACGCCGAATCGCTGTGGCTGGGCATCAAGATCGAAAACCGGTTGCAAAACCGGGTGGCGGCCGACCAGTTGGGCGAGCAGCTCAAGCGCCGCTTCCCCGGTTCGCGCGAGGCGGGGGCATACGAACGGGGGGCGTTCGATGAGTGAGCCAGAGGCATCGACCAGCGCGCAGACCGCCGGCGCCCAGCTGCGCCAGGCGCGTGAGGCCGCCGGGCTGCACATCGCCACCTTGGCCGCGACCTTGAAGGTCCCCGTGCAGCGGCTCGAGGCGCTCGAGGCCGGCCAACACGATGCCCTGCCCGGCGGTGTGCCGTTTGCGCGCGCGCTGGCCCTGAGCGTGTGCCGGGTGCTCAAGGTCGATCCGGCGCCGGTGCTCGAGGCCTTGCCGGCGGGCCCAGCGCCGCGCCTGCAGCCGGCCAGTGGTTCGCTGGACGCCCCGCTGCCGCGCGAGGCCGCTGCGCCCATGCTGGGGGAGCGCCGGGCGGGGCTTCCCTCCGTGCCGGTGCTGATCGCGCTCGCGCTCATCGCGCTGGCCGTCGTGCTGTGGTTCGTTTTGCCCCCTGCCGAGCCGCAGGAGGCCGCCACGGTGGCGGTGACAGCGCCACTCGCGGCGCAGGAAAGCACGTCCACCGCACCTGCGGCGGCGCAGGGCTTGGGTGGGGCCGCGCCGGACGCGCCCACCGCCACGCCAACGCCAACGCCAGCGCCGCCAGCGGCCCCCGACAGCGGCGCTGCGTCGGTTGGCACGATGCCGGCCCCGGCGCAGGCTGCGCCCGGCGCGGCCACCGGCCCAACGGCTGGCACGGCGGGTGCCGACGCCCCGGCGGCTGCCAACGGCGTGCTGGAGCTGCGCGCCAGCGCGCCGAGCTGGATCCAGGTCGTCGGCGCGTCCGGCAAGGTCTGGTTGCAGCGCAGTGTGCAACCGGGGGAGGCGGTGCGGTTCGACGCCGACTTGCCACTGGCCGTGACGGTGGGGCGCGCCGATGCCACCCAGGTCGTGGTGCGCGGGCAACCGTTCGACCTGGCGCCTGTGACCCGCAACAACGTGGCCCGTTTCGAGGTTCGCTGATCGCCATGAATGCCATTGATCCTGTGCCGCCGACGACGGCTGATGCCGACGCCCAGCCGATCCCGTTGGGGGCGGCGGCGCCACGCCGCTCACGCCAGGGTGTGGTGGCGTGGGGCGACCACCGGGTCACGGTGGGCGGCGACGCGCCGGTGCGGGTGCAGTCGATGACCAACACCGAAACCGCCGACGTCATCGCCACGGCCATCCAGGTCAAGGAACTGGCGCTGGCCGGCTCGGAGTTGGTGCGCATCACCGTCAACGACGACGAGGCCGCGCGGGCCGTGCCGCACATTCGCGAGCAGCTCGACCGCATGGGCGTGTCGGTGCCGCTGATTGGCGACTTCCATTTCAACGGGCACCGCTTGCTCGCCGACCACCCCGCGATGGCGCAGGCGCTGTCCAAATACCGCATCAACCCGGGCAACGTCGGGCGCGGCGACAAAAAAGACCGGCAGTTTGCGCAGATGATCGAGGCTGCCCTGCGCTGGGGGCGCCCGGTGCGCATCGGCGTCAACTGGGGCAGTCTGGACCAGGAGCTGCTGGCCGATCTGATGGACGCCAACGCCCGCCGCCGCCAGCCCTGGGATGCGCGCCAAGTGATGTACGAGGCCTTGATCACCTCGGCCCTGGCCTCGGCGCAGCGCGCGGTCGAGCTCGGCATGGCCCCTGAGGATGTGGTGTTGTCGTGCAAGGTCAGCCAGGTGCAGGACCTGATTGCCGTCTACCAGGAGCTGGCGCGCCGCTGCGACCATCCGCTGCACCTGGGGCTGACCGAGGCGGGCATGGGCACCAAGGGCACCGTGGCCTCGACGGCGGCGCTGGCGGTGCTGTTGCAGCAGGGCATCGGTGACACCATCCGGGTCAGCCTCACCCCCCAGCCGGGCGAGTCGCGCACGCAGGAGGTGGTGGTGGCGCTGGAGATTTTGCAGGCGCTGGGGCTGCGCGCCTTCGTGCCCAGCGTGACCGCCTGTCCCGGCTGCGGCCGCACCACCAGCACGGTGTTTCAGGAGCTGGCCAAGCAGATCGACGACCACCTGCGCGCGGCGATGCCGGTGTGGCGCAGCCGCTACCCGGGCGTGGAGCGGCTCAAAGTCGCCGTCATGGGCTGCATCGTCAACGGGCCGGGCGAGAGCAAGCACGCCGACATCGGCATCAGCCTGCCCGGCACCGGCGAGGCCCCGGCCGCTCCGGTGTACGTGGACGGCCAAAAGGTCGCCACACTGCGCGGTGAGCGCATTGCCGAGGAGTTTCGCCACATCGTCGAGGACTATGTGGCGCGGCGCTTTGGTACCGGCGCTGGTTGAGCCAGCCGTCACCCGATCGCGATTGCGGCCCCGCGCGCTGGCGCGGTGGCATTTCCCGAGACCAATATGACCGAAAGAATCACCGCCGTCAAAGGCATGAACGACATCGCGCCGCCGGATTCGGCGCACTGGGAGTGGCTGGAGGCGCGCGTGCGCGCGCTGCTGGCGCGCTATGGCTACCGCAACGTTCGCACACCCATCGTCGAGCCCTTGGCGCTGTTCGTGCGCGGCTTGGGCGAGGTCACCGACATCGTCGAGAAGGAGATGTACGCCTTCGAGGACCGCCTCAACGGCGAGCAGCTGGCGCTGCGGCCGGAAGGCACGGCCGGTGTGGTGCGCGCGGTGGTGGAGCACAACCTGCTCTACGATGGCCCCAAGCGGCTGTACTACATGGGGCCGATGTTTCGGCACGAGCGCCCGCAACGGGGGCGCTACCGGCAGTTCCATCAAATCGGCGTCGAGGCACTGGGCCTGGCAGGCCCCGAGGCGGATGTCGAGCTCATCACGCTGGCGGCCGACCTGTGGCGCGAGCTGGATCTGCAGGACGTAACGCTGGAGCTCAACACCCTGGGGCAGCCGGCCGAGCGGCAGGCGCACCGGCAGGCGCTCATCGCGTATTTCGAGCAGCACCGCGACCAGCTCGACGAGGACGCACGTCGGCGCCTCTACACCAACCCGCTGCGCATCCTGGACACCAAAAACCCGCAGATGCAGGCGCTGGTGGAGGCGGCCCCCAAGCTGCTCGACCACCTGGGCGCCCACTCGCGCGCGCACTTCGAGACCGTGTGCGCGCTGCTGCAGGCCCAGGGCATCGCCTACCGGGTCAACCCGCGCCTGGTGCGCGGCCTGGACTACTACCACCACACGGTGTTCGAGTTCGTCACCACCTCGCTGGGTGCGCAAGGCACGGTGTGCGCCGGGGGGCGCTACGATGGGCTGGTGGCCGAGCTCGGCGGCAAGGCTGCGCCGGGGGTGGGCTGGGCGCTGGGTGTCGAGCGCATCCTGGAGCTGCTCAAGGCCCAGCAGCGCTTGCCCGCCGCCCCCGTGCCCGACGTGTACGCCATCGTGCCCGACGCGCAGGCGTGGCCGACCGTGCTGCCGGTGTTGCGGACCTTGCGCGCCGCCGGCCTGCAGGTGCTCATGCACGCGAGCACGCCCGACGGGCTGGGCAGCATGAAATCGCAATTCAAAAAAGCCGACGCCAGCGGCGCGCGCTACGCGCTCATCTTCGGTGCCGATGAGCTGGCGGCCGCGCAGGTGGCGGTCAAGCCGCTGCGTGAGGGCCTGGCCGGGGACGTCACGCACCAAGTGACGCTGCCGCTGGCCGAGGCCGCCGCTTGGGCGGCACGGCTGCGCCCGGCCCACGCCCCACGCTGACGCGCCCAAGACGCCCGGCGCCGCCAGGCGTCCTCGGAGCGGGCGAACCGGCGCCGGCGCCCATCGCGGCGGCGTGGCGGTCGCCCTCTACAATCCGGCAACGTCGATCCACACACGCGCGCGCATGGCCTCTCATTACGATCTCGAAGAACAGGAACAAATCGCCCAGCTCAAGGCCTTCTGGGTCAGGTATGGCAACCTCATCACCTGGGTGCTGGTGGCCGCTCTGGGTGCTTACGCGGCCTACAACGGGTGGCAGTACTGGGAGCGGCGCCAGGCGCTGCAGGCTGCCGCGCTCCTGGACGAGTTGGAGCAGGCCGCGCGCGCGTCGGACGTCGAGCGCGTGCGCCGCGCCTGGGCCGACCTGAAGGCGCAGGCCCCGCGCACCATGCAAGCCCAGCACGGCGCGCTGCTGGCGGCGCGTACGCTCGCGCAGGCCGATCAGGCGTCGGATGCGCGTGCGGCGTTGCAGTTCGTGGTCGATGCCGGGCGCGACGAGGCCTTGGCGGCCATTGCCCGTCTGCGGCTGGCGGCGCTGGAACTGGACGCCGGCCAGCCGGAGGCAGCGCTGCGGCTGCTGGAGCCGGCGGTGCCGGAGGCGCTGCGACCCTGGCAGGCCGATCGGCGTGGCGACGCCTTGCAACGGCAGGGGCAGGCCGATGCCGCCCGCGCCGCCTACCTCGACGCCTGGCGTGGCTTGACGGCGGACGTCGGCTACCGCGCCATCGTCGAGGCCAAGCTCAACGCCTTGGGGGTCGACCCCACGGCGCAACCGGAGGCCAAACCGTGACCGCCCCACTTTCCGCTTTCCCGTTGACCCTTGCCGCCCGGATCCTGGGGCGCCGCGGCGCTGGCGCCTGGCTGGTGGGCGCCGCCCTGGCCGGGGTGCTGGCCGGGTGCTCCTCGGGGGCGCGCAAGCCCGAGCCCATGCCGCTGCAGCCGGTGGCCGCCATCGTCCCGGCGCGCCAGGTGTGGACGCAGGCGATCGGCCCCGTCGACGCTTTGCTGGTGCCCGCGGTGCGCGACGGTGCCGTCGCACTGGCCAACGCCGCGGGTGCGGTGACCGTGCTGGAGGCCGACGGTGGCCGGGTGCGTTGGCGCGCCGAGGCCGGTGCGCCGATGGCTGCGGGCGTTGGCTTCGACGGCCGGCGTGTCGCGCTGGTCACGCGTGACAACGAGTTGACCGTGCTGAGCGAGCGCGGCGTGCTGTGGCGCCAGCGCCTGGCCGCGCGACCGTTTACGCCGCCGCTGGTGGCGGGGGAACGGGTGTTCGTGCTGGGTGGCGACCGCAGCGTGGTCGCCTTCGACGCCCAAAGCGGCGCGCGCCTGTGGTCCCAGTCCAGCCGCGGCACGGAGCCTTTGGTCCTGCAGCAACCGGGCGTGCTCGGGGCGGTGGGCAACACACTCGTGGTGGGGATTGGCGGGCGCCTGGTGGGCCTCGATCCGGACACGGGCCGCATGCGCTGGGACGCGGTGGTGGGCCGCTCGCGCGGCGCCAACGAAATCGAGCGCTTGGTCGACCTGGTCGGGCGCGTGGGGCGCGATGGCGACGTGCTGTGCGTGCGCGCCTTTCAGGCGGCGATCGGCTGCGTCGATGCCACGCAGGGGCGCACGCTGTGGACGCGCGCCGCCGACGGCGTCACCGGTGTGCAGGCCGATGCCGAGCGTGTGTACGCCGTCGAGTCCAACGGCCGTGTGCTGGCCCTGCGCCGTGCCGACGGCACGCCCGACTGGACCCATGAGCGCCTGCTGCATCGTGGCCTGACGGCGCCGCTGGCGCTGGGACGGTCGCTGGCCATCGGCGATGCGCAAGGCTACGTGCACCTGCTGTCGCGCGCGGACGGCAGCGTCGTCAACCGACTGGCCACCGACGGCTCGCCCATCGTCGAGGGCCCGCTGCTGGTCGGCAATACCCTGGTCGCCGTGACCCGCAACGGCGGCGTGTTTGCCTGGCGTCCGGAATGACCGCGTTCAAGCCCGTTGTCGCCCTGGTCGGCCGGCCCAACGTCGGCAAATCGACGCTGTTCAACCGGCTGACCAAAAGCCGCGACGCCATCGTCGCCGACCTGCCCGGCCTCACGCGCGACCGCCACTACGGCAACGCGCGGCTGGGTAAGCGTGAGTTCATCGTCATCGACACCGGCGGCTTCGAGCCCGACGCCTCCAGCGGCATCTACCGCGAGATGGCCAAGCAGACGCGCCAGGCCGTGGCCGAGGCCGACGTGGTGATTTTCGTCGTGGACGCGCGCGCGGGCCTGAGCGCGCAGGACCACGACATCGCCGCGTACCTGCGGCGGTTGGCCAAGCCGTGCCTGCTGGTGGCCAACAAGGCCGAGGGCATGCGCGAGGGCGCGCAGTTGGCCGAGTTTTACGAGCTGGGGCTGGGCGAGGTGATTCCGGTGTCGGCGGCGCACGGGCAGGGGGTGCGCTCGATGATCGAGACCGCGCTCGACCGGCTCGAGTGGCCCGCGGCACCCGCCGAGGATGCGCAGACGCCGGACGCCGAGGTGATTCGGCTGGCTGTGGCCGGTCGGCCCAACGTGGGCAAGTCCACGCTCATCAACGCCTGGCTGGGCGAGGAGCGGCTGGTGGCGTTCGACCTGCCCGGCACCACGCGCGACGCGATCCGCGTGCCCTTCGAGCGCGAGGGCCGCCGCTTCGAGTTGATCGACACCGCGGGCCTGCGCCGCAAGGGCAAGGTGTTCCAGGCGGTGGAGAAGTTCTCCGTCGTCAAGACCCTGCAGGCCATCGAGAGCGCGCACGTGGTGTTGCTGCTGTTGGACGCCACCCAGGGCGTGACCGATCAGGACGCGCACATCGCCGGCTACATCCTCGACAGTGGCCGCTCGGTGGTGCTGGCCGTCAACAAATGGGACGCGGTGGACGACTACCAGCGCGAGCAGGTGCAGCGCTCGATCGAGGCGCGGCTGGCCTTCCTGAAGTTTGCGCCCCTGCACGTCATTTCGGCGCGCAAGCGCCAGGGCATCCAGGCCCTGTGGAAGTCGATTGCCCGGGCCTATGCGTCGGCCATGGTCAAGATGCCCACGCCGGTGCTGACGCGGCTGCTGCACGAGGCGGTGGCCTTTCAGGCACCGCGCAAGAGCGGGATGTTCCGGCCCAAACTGCGCTACGCCCACCAGGGCGGGCAAAACCCGCCGGTCATCGTCATACACGGCAATTCGCTCGAGCACGTGGGCGATGCCTATCGGCGTTTTCTGGAGGCGCGCTTTCGCAAAGCGTTCGACCTGGTGGGCACGCCGCTGCGCATCGAGTTCAAGACGCAGGACAATCCGTACGCATGAGTGGGGCAGGGCGGCGCAGCCCCGGCCGGTTTGTGGTAAGGTCGGCGTCCCCTTCATTTTCGAACACGGAAGATATCGTGAGCAACAACAAAGGCCAACTCCTGCAGGACCCGTTTCTGAACCAGCTCCGCCGCGAGCACGTGCCGGTGTCGATCTACCTCGTCAACGGCATCAAGCTGCAGGGTCAGATTGAGTCGTTCGATCAGTACGTCGTCCTGCTGGGCAACACCGTCACCCAGATGGTCTACAAACACGCCATCTCCACCATCGTGCCGGGCCGTCCGGTGCAGTTCTCGGTGGCGCAGCCGGCCGAGCCCGCGTCGGCATCGTGACGCGCACCGACCCGGCATCCACGGCCGGTGATCCGGCGCCGGGCGTGATTTTGGTGGGCGTCGACATCGGGCAACCGCATTTCGACGCCACGCTCGAGGAGCTGGCGCTGCTGGCGCAGTCCGCCGGCTACCGGGTCTGCGACAAGGTCGTGTGCCGACGTCGCGCGCCCGACGCCGCGCTCTACGTGGGCAGTGGCAAGGCCGATGAAATCCGGACGCTGGCCGCTGCCCACGGCGCCCAGGAGGTGCTGTTCGACCAGGCGTTGAGCCCGGCGCAGCAGCGCAACCTCGAGCGGCACCTGCAGATGCCGGTCAACGACCGCATTTTGCTCATCCTGGACATCTTTGCCCAGCGCGCCCGCAGCCACGAGGGCAAGCTGCAGGTCGAACTGGCCCGGCTGCAGTACCTGCAGACCCGGCTGGTGCGGCGTTGGTCGCACCTGGAGCGCCAAAGCGGCGGCATCGGGTTGCGTGGCGGTCCGGGTGAAACCCAGATCGAGCTGGACCGGCGCATGATCGCCGACGCCATTCACCGCACGCGCGAGCGGCTCGAGCGCGTCAAGCGCCAGCGCCGCACCCAGCGCCGCCAGCGCGAGCGCCGCGGCACGTTCAACATCTCGCTGGTCGGCTACACCAACGCCGGCAAGTCCACGCTGTTCAACGCCCTGGTCAAGGCGCGCGCCTACGCGGCCGATCAGCTCTTTGCCACGTTGGACACCACCACGCGCCAGATGTACCTGGGCGAGGTGGGTTGCAGCGTGTCGCTCTCCGACACCGTGGGTTTCATCCGCGATTTGCCGCACACGCTGGTCGAGGCGTTCGCCGCGACGCTGCAGGAGGCGCGCGACGCCGATGGGTTGCTGCACGTGGTCGATGCGAGCAACCCCCAACACCCGGAGCAGATCGACAACGTGATGCGCGTGCTGCACGAGATCGGCGCCGCCGACGTGCCGCAGGTGCTGGTGTTCAACAAGGTCGATGCGCTGCCGCCGCAGCGCCGTCCGCACCAGGCGCAGGACACGATGGAACTCGAAGGCCGCCGCGTGACTCGGGTATTCGTCAGCGCGCAAACGGGTAAGGGTTTGGCGACGTTGCGCGCGGTGCTCGCCGACGCCGTGCGTGGATCGGCCACGATGCCCGTGCACCACGAAGACGCCCCGCAATTCGGCACAATTGAGCCGCCATCCAACGACCGACGGTTTCACCCATGAACGATTTCCCCTTGGGCGCACGACCCCCCGGGTCCGGCCGGCGCGATCCCGGCTCCGGCTGGATGCACCGCCTGCGCGCGGTGTTCAACCTCAACGATCCCCGCTGGGGGCGCGGCGATGACGACGAGTCCCGGCGTGACACGGGCGGGACGCGCCGCCCGTCGTCCGGGCAAAACCCGCCGGACCTGGACGAACTCTGGCGCGACTTCAACCGCAAGCTGGGCAACCTGTTTGGCGGCCGCGGTGGGGGCGGGCGTCCGCCCGGTGGGCCTGGCTGGGGCCGGGGCGACGAAGGTGCGCCGATGCGCCCCGACCCCAAGGGCGCCGGCGTCGGCGTTGGCCTCATCGTTGGCGTGGCGGTGCTGATCTGGCTGGGCACGGGCTTTTTCGTCGTGCAGGAGGGCCAGCAGGCCGTCATCACCCAGTTTGGCCGCTACCACAGCACCGTCGGGGCGGGCTTCAACTGGCGGCTGCCGTACCCGATCCAGCGCCACGAGACGGTCTTCGTCACCCAGATCCGCTCGGTGGACATCGGCCGCGACGCGATCGTGCGCGCCACGGGGCTGCGCGAATCGGCGATGCTGACCGAGGATGAAAACATCGTCGAGATCAAGTTCGCGGTCCAGTACCGCCTCAGCGACGCGCGCGCCTACCTGTTCAGCAGCCGCGACCCTGACGCGGCCGTGGTCAAGGCGGCCGAGACCGCCGTGCGCGAGGTGGTTGGCAAGATGCGCATGGACGCGGCGCTGGCCGAGGAGCGCGAGCAAATCGCGCCGCGCGTGCGCACCCTGATGCAAACCATTCTCGACCGCTACAACGTCGGCATCGAAATCGTCGGCATCAACCTGCAGGCTGGCGGTGTGCGCCCGCCCGAGCAGGTGCAGGCGGCCTTCGACGATGTGCTCAAGGCCGGCCAGGAACGCGAGCGCGCCAAGAACGAGGCCGAGGCCTACGCCAACGACGTCGTGCCGCGCGCGCGCGGCGCGGCAGCGCGCTTGCTCGAGGAAGCCGAAGGCTATCGCGCGCGCATCGTCGGGCAGGCCCAGGGTGATGCGCAGCGCTTTGCCCTGATCCAGGCCGAGTACGCCAAAGCGCCCCAGGTCACACGCGAGCGCCTCTACCTCGAGGCGATGCAGCAGGTTTACGCCAACGTCACCAAGGTCATGATCGACACCCGCCAGCAGTCCAGCTTGTTGTATTTGCTGCTGGACAAGATCATGCAGCAGGTCAGCGCATCAGCCGCTGCGTCGGCCAGCCCGGCGCCGCTGGGGTCGATGGGGGCTGCGCCCGCGGGCGGCAGCCCGAGCGCCGACCCGCGCAGCCGCGATGACGCGCGCAGCCGTGACCGAGAGGGCCGCTGACCGGAGCCGATGCCATGACCCAACGAATCGGATTCATCGTTTCCACCGTGTTGGTGCTGCTGGCCATCGCCAGCTCCACCTTGTTCGTCGTCGATCAGCGGCAATACGGCGTGGTCTTTCAGTTCGGCCAGATCCGCAACGTGGTCACCGAGCCGGGGCTGAACGTCAAGCTGCCGCCGCCGTTTCAGAACGTGTCCTACATCGACAAGCGGCTGCTGACGCTGGAGAGCACCGACACCGAGCCGACGCTGACCGCCGAGAAGCAGCGCGTCGTCATCGACTGGTACGTGCGCTGGCGCATCTCGGACCCGTCGGCCTACATCCGCAACGTCGGGCTCGACGAGCGCGCCGGCGCGGCCCAGCTCAACCGTGTGGTGCGCAACGCCTTCCAGCAGGAGGTCAACAAGCGCACCCTGCGCGAGCTGTTGTCGGCCAAGCGCGAGGAGCTCATGGCCGCCGTGCAGCGCGAGGTGCTGGCGGCCGTGCGCGGCGCCGAAAAGCCCTGGGGCATGGACGTGGTGGACGTGCGCATCTCGCGCATCGACTACGCCGAATCGATCACCCGCTCCGTCTACGACCGCATGGAGGCCGAGCGCAAGCGCGTGGCCAACGAGCTGCGCTCCACCGGGTTTGCCGAAGGCGAAAAAATCCGCGCCGAAGCCGACCGCGAGCGCGAGGTCATCTTGGCCGAGGCATACCGCAAGGCGCAGCGCATCAAGGGTGAGGGCGACGCCGAAGCGGCGCGCATCTACAGCCAGGCGTTTGGCAAAGATCCGGCGTTTGCGCAGTTCTACCGCAGCCTCGAGGCCTACAAGGCCAGCTTTGCCGGCAAGGGCGATGTGCTGGTGGTCGATCCCTCGTCCGAGTTCTTCAAGGCGTTCAAGGGCAGCGCGCCGGCGGCCGGGGCGCGCTGAGGCGGTGTGCGTGGCCGGCTCCGGATCGGGGCCGGGGTAAAATCCTGCCTTTGCCTGCTGCCGAACCACCCATGTCTGCCTGGCTGCTGCCGGATCACATCGCCGATGTGCTGCCCTCCGAGGCGCGCCACATCGAGGACTTGCGCCGCTCGCTGCTCGAAGCGGCGCGCCGCTACGGCTACGAGCTGGTCATCCCGCCACTGCTCGAACACCTGGAGTCGCTGCTGACGGGCACCGGCGAGGCGCTGGACCTGCAGACCTTCAAGCTGGTGGACCAGCTCTCGGGCCGGATGCTGGGACTGCGTGCCGACACCACGCCACAGGTCGCGCGCATCGATGCGCACCTGCTCAACCGCCAGGGCATTGCGCGGCTGTGCTACTGCGGGCCGGTGGTGCACACCCGCGCTGCCACCCACGGCACGCGCGAGCCGCTGCAGTTCGGCGCCGAAATCTACGGCCATGCCGGCCTGGAGGCCGATCTGGAGGTGCTCGAGCTCGCGCTCGACGCCCTGCGCGCGGCGGGACTGACGCGCCTGGGGGTGGACCTGGGCGACGTGCGCGTCGTCGATGCGGTGCTGGATGGGGGCGCCTTGCCCAGCGCGCGCGTGGCGCGCATCCACGCCGCGCTGGCGGCCAAGGACGCCGTGGCGCTGGCCGCCTTGGCCGAAGGCCTGCCGGCGCCCGTGCGCGCAGGGTTGCTGGCCCTGCCGGAACTCTATGGCGGCATCGAGGTGCTGGCGCAGGCGCAGCAGCGCCTGCCCGACAGCGAGCGCTTGCGGCGCGCGCTGGCCGATCTGGCCTGGCTGGCCGAGCGCTTGCGCGAGCGCGATCCGGACGTCGAAGTCAGTCTTGACCTGGCCGACCTGCGCGGCTACGCCTACTACACCGGTGTGCGCTTCAGCCTGTTTGGTGCCGGTGGCGGTGAGCGGCACGAAATCGCCCGTGGCGGCCGCTACGACGAGGTGGGGGCCGTCTTTGGTCGGCGGCGGCCGGCGGCGGGCTTCAGCCTCGACCTCAAGCAATTGGTGCGGCTGGCGCCGACACCGCCGCTGCGGCCGGCGATCCGCGCCCCGTGGCGCGACGATGCGGCGCTGCGCGCGGCCATTGCCCGGCTGCGCGCCGAGGGCGAAACCGTGGTCTGCGTGCTGCCCGGACACGAGCATGAAGTCGATGAATTTGCCTGCGACCGCACGCTGGTCGAGCGCGACGGGGCTTGGGTGATCGAGCCGCGGGCCGCGTCATCGGCCTGACACCGCGCGCGACGGCCGCGTTTTTCCAACCGCTCTCAAGGCGACAGCGATCGAGCGATCTTCCCATGAACGACAAGGTTTTCCAGCCCCAGCCGGGGCGCAACGTGGTGGTGGTGGGCACCCAGTGGGGTGACGAGGGCAAGGGCAAACTCGTCGACTGGTTGACCGAGACCGCCCAGGGCGTGGTGCGCTTTCAGGGCGGGCACAACGCGGGCCACACGCTGGTCATCGGCGGGGTCAAGACCGCGCTGCACCTCATCCCCAGCGGCATCATGCGCGCGGGCGTGACCTGCTACATCGGCAATGGCGTGGTGCTCTCGCCTGCCAAGCTGCTGGAGGAAATCGACGGCCTGGAGCGCGCCGGCGTGGAGGTGCGCTCGCGCTTGCGCATCAGCGAGGCCTGCCCGCTGATCCTGCCGTTTCACGCGGCGCTGGACGTGGCGCGCGAGGCCGCCAAGGAAAAGGCCGGCACAGCCAAGATCGGCACCACGGGCCGTGGCATCGGCCCCGCCTACGAAGACAAGGTGGCACGGCGTGCCCTGCGCGTGCAGGATTTGCGCCACCCGCAGCGGTTTGCGGCCAAGCTGCGCGAGCTGCTCGATCTGCACAACCACATGCTGGTCACCTACCTCGGCGCGCAGGAGCTGGCCTGGCCGGAGGCGCTGCGGCCCTACCTGCACGAAGGCCGCGTGCGTTTCGAGCCGGTCTACGCAGAAGCCATGCGCCACGCCGAGCAGCTGCTGCCCATGATGGCCGATGTGTCGCGCGAGCTCAACGAGGCGCACCGTGCCGGCGCCAACCTGCTGTTTGAAGGGGCGCAAGGCACGCTGCTCGACATCGACCACGGCACCTACCCGTTTGTGACATCGAGCAACTGCGTCGCGGGCAACGCGGCGGCGGGCGCGGGCGTCGGGCCGGGGCTGCTGCACTATGTGCTGGGCATCACCAAAGCCTATTGCACGCGCGTGGGCGGCGGGCCGTTCCCGACCGAGCTCGATTGGCAAACCGAGGGCACACCGGGCTGGCACATGGCCACCGTCGGTGCCGAAAAGGGCACCACCACCGGCCGTGCGCGCCGCTGCGGCTGGTTCGATGCCGCGCTGCTCAAACGCTCGGCACAGGTCAACGGCCTGTCGGGCCTGTGCATCACCAAGCTGGATGTGCTCGGCGGCCTGCCCGAACTGCAGCTGTGCGTGGGCTACCGGCTCGACGGGCGCGAGATCGACCTGCTGCCCTTGGGCGCGGAGGAAATCGAGCGCTGCGAGCCGATCTACGAAACCCTGCCGGGCTGGAGCGAGCCGACCGTGGGCATCACGCGCTACGAGGATCTGCCGCTCAACGCGCGCCGCTACCTGGAGCGCATCGAACAGACCACGGGCGTGCCGATCCATGTCATCTCGACAAGCCCGGATCGCGACCATACCATCCTGCTGCGGCACCCGTTTGCCGCGTAAACGCCGGCCCCCGCCCGCAAAGGACCCTGTCCATGCTCACCGAAGACGGCAAGCACCTCTACGTTTCCTACGACGAATACCACGATCTGATCGAAAAGCTGGCGATCAAGATCTACCGTTCCGGCTGGACGTTCGACACCATTTTGTGCCTGGCGCGCGGTGGCATGCGGCCGGGCGACATCCTCAGCCGCATTTTCGACAAGCCGCTGGCCATCATGTCCACCAGCTCCTACCGGGCCGAGGGTGGCACGGTGCGCGGCCAGCTCGACATTGCGCGCTACATCACGACCCCCAAGGGCGAAATCGCCGGGCGTGTGCTGCTGGTGGACGACTTGGCGGACTCGGGGCACACGCTGCAGGCGGTGGTCGAGCTGTTGCGCAACCACTACACCCCCATCACGGAGCTGCGCACGGCCGTGCTGTGGACCAAGGCGGTCTCGATTTTCACGCCGGACTACACCGTCGAGCACTTGCCGACCAACCCCTGGATCCACCAGCCGTTTGAGTGCTACGACCATTTGCGCCCCGAACAGCTGCTGGCCAAGTGGAAGATCTGAGCGCCGACGACGGCGGAGCACTGGGCGCGGCCACCCGCCTGATCCACCACCCCTACCGGGCGCCCGACGGCTTTGATGCCGTGCCGGTCCCGGTGCACAAGGCGTCCACGGTGTTTTTCCCGACCGTGGCGGCCATGCGCACGCGCCAGTGGTAGGACAAATCCGGCTACACCTATGGCCTGCATGGCACGCCGACCACCTTCACGCTGGAAGAACGCCTGGCCACGCTGGAAGGGGGGCGCCATTGCCTCCTGACGCCCAGCGGGCTGGCCGCCATCGCGCTGGTCGATCTGGCGTTGTTGCGCACGGGCGACGAAGTGCTGCTGCCCGACAACGCCTACGGTCCGAACAAGGCGCTGGCCACGCACGAGCTGGCGTAGTGGGGCATCGGCCACCGCATCTACGACCCCATGGACCCGGCCGACCTGGCCGCGGCCATCACGCCGCGCACCCGCCTGGTCTGGCTGGAGGCGGCGGGTTCGGTGACGCTGGAGTTCCCCGATCTGCCAGCCCTCGTGGCCGTGGTGCGCGCAGCCAACCAGGGGCGGCAGCGGCCGATACGGACGGCGCTGGACGACACCTGGGGCGCGGGCATTGCCTTGGCGCCTTTTGCGCTGGGCGTCGATGTGGCCATGCAAGCCCTGACCAAATACCCCAGCGGTGGCGCCGATGTGCTCATGGGCGCCGTCGTCACGCGTGACGAGGCGCTGCACCAGCAGTTGCTGCTCACGCACATGCGGCTGGGGCTGGGGGTGGGCGCCAACGACGCCGAGGCCGTGCTGCGTGGCCTGCCCAGCCTGCCGCTGCGCTACCGCGCGCAAGACGCCGCCACACGCGCGCTGGCGGCGTGGATGCGCGAACAGCCGCGCGTGGCGCGGGTGTTTCATCCGGCGCTGCCGGATTCACCGGGGCATACCGCCTGGCGCCGCGATGCGCGCGGCGCCGCGTGCTTGTTCAGCGTAGCCTTCGACGCCGACGTCACGCCCGCGCAGGTGGACGCGTTTTGCGACGCGCTGCGCCTCTTTCGCCTGGGCTACAGCTGGGCTGGTCCGGTCAGCCTGTGCGTGCCGTATGACGTGCCGGCGATGCGCACGCGCCCCTGGCCGCACGCGCCGCGCATCGTGCGTTTGGCCGTGGGCTTGGAGGACGTGGCGGATCTGCAGGCCGACCTCGCGCAGGCGCTGCGCGTGCTCGCGCCCTGAACGCGCCGCGCTCTGCCGGTGGCGGCACGCACCGTCGGTGGCGGTGCTGCTGTGTGCGCGGGTGCCCTTCAGGCGCGCGGCAGCAGGCGGTTGAGCTGCGGCCACACATTGTCCAGCAGGATCGGCTGGGCCCGCTCGTTGGGGTGGATGCGGTCGGGCTGGAAGAGGGCGGCCGCCTGCGGCCCATCGGCCACACCGGCCAGAAAGAACGGCACCAGGGCCACTTTTTCGTCCCGCGCCAGCTCGGCATAGACGGCGCGAAATTGCGCCCGGTAGCGCTCGCCGTAATTGGGCGGCATGTCCATGCCCAGCAGCAGCACCCGCGCACCCGCGGCCTGACTGGCGCGAATCATGGCGCGCAGGTTGTCGCGCGTGCCCGACAGCGGCAGGCCGCGCAGCGCGTCGTTGCCGCCCAGCTCGAGGATCACCAGCGCGGGGCGATGGCGTTCCAGCAACGCCGGCAGGCGCGCGCGGCCGCCCGCGGTGGTGTCGCCGCTGATGCTGGCATTGACCACGCGCACCGCACGCCCGCGCTCGCGCAGCCGCTGCTCGAGCAGCGCCACCCAGCCGCTGCCGCGCGCCAAGCCATACTCGGCGCTGAGCGAGTCGCCCACCACCAGGATCACGGGCGCGGAACCTGCCTCGGCCGCCCCAGCTCTGATGGGCAGGTACGCCAACGCCACCGCCGCGAGCATCGCGGCGTTACAGTTTCTGCGCTTCAATTCGAAAGCCTTTCATGTCCACACCCATCATCGCCGTGCACCGGTTGTCCAAATCGGTGACCGACGCCACCGGCACACTCGGCATCCTGCACGACGTGACGTTTGCCGTCGCGCCGGGCGAGACGCTGGCCATCGTCGGTGCCTCGGGCTCGGGCAAGAGCACACTGCTGTCGCTGCTTGCCGGCTTGGATACCCCCACGGCCGGGACGGTTCACCTGGACGGCACCGACATTTTCGCGCTCGACGAGGACGCGCGCGCGGCGCTGCGCGCGCGCAAGGTGGGCTTCGTGTTCCAAAGCTTTCAGCTGCTGGGCAACCTGACGGCGCTGGAAAACGTCATGCTGCCGCTGGAATTGGCGGGCCGGCGCGACGCCCGCGCGGCCGCACGCCGCATGCTCGAACGCGTGGGGTTGGGCGAGCGGCTGGGGCATTATCCCCGCGTGCTCTCGGGTGGCGAGCAGCAGCGCGTCGCGCTCGCGCGCGCCTTTGTGGTCGAGCCCGCGGTGCTGTTGGCCGACGAGCCGACCGGCAGCCTGGACCATGCCACCGGCGAGCGCGTCATGCAGCTCATGTTCGATCTCAACCGCGAGCATGGCACCACGCTCGTGCTGGTCACGCACGACATGCACATCGCCCGGCGGTGCGAACGCCGCCTCGCGATCGAGGCCGGACGCGCCCGCGAGCTGGCGCACGGCGCATAATCGTGCCCCATGTCCGCTGCGACCAAGATACTGTTTGGGTTTCACGCCGTCGGCGTGCGTCTGAAGACGGCGCCCGCGTCCATCCTCGAGGTTTACGCCGATCCCACGCGGCGCGACGCCCGCATGCGACAGTTTTTGCTGCGCGCGCAGGCGGCGGGTGTGCGTGTCATCGAGGCCGACGGCCCACGGCTGGCCAAGCTGGCCGGTGGGGCGCATCACCAGGGGGTGGTGGCGCGCGTGCAGGAGATCGAGCAGGCGCGCACGCTCGACGATCGGTTGGACCAGCTCGACGCCCGCAGCGCGGCCGAACGCCAGGCCGACCCGCCCTTGTTGCTGGTGCTCGACGGCATCACCGACCCCCACAACCTGGGCGCCTGCCTGCGCGTGGCCGATGGCGCCGGAGCACACGCGGTCATTGCCCCCAAGGACCACGCGTGCGGTCTCAACGCCACGGTGGCCAAGGTGGCCAGCGGCGCGGCCGAGACCGTGCCGTACTTCATGGTCACCAACCTGGCGCGCACGCTCGAGGCGCTCAAGGCGCGCGGCATCTGGGTGGTGGGCACCAGCGATGACGCGCCCGTGAGTCTGTACCAGCACGACTGGCGCGGCCCGGTGGCGGTGGTGCTCGGCTCCGAAGGCAAGGGCATGCGCGCGCTGGTGCGCCGCACCTGCGACGTGTTGGTGTCCATCCCCATGCGCGGCGCGGTGGAAAGCCTCAACGTCTCGGTGGCCAGTGCGGTTTGCCTCTACGAGGCCGTGCGGCAGCGGCTTGCCGCCGCGCCGTCGTCCACGGGTTGAGCCCTGGCCCGTAGCGGCGCCGCGCATCAGACCCAGCCGAGTGCGCCGAGCAGTGCACCGGCACCCAGCAGCCACAGCAGGTGCACGCGCGTGCGCCAAACGATGAGCGCGCTCGCAGCCGTCAGCGCCCACAGCCCACCGTCGTGGCGCCAGTCGCCGCTGGCGCGCGCCATGAGCCAGCCCGAGGCGAACAGCAGCGCCACGACCGCCGGCGCCAGCCCCTGCCGAAACGCCCGCACGGGCCACCACGCGCGGCGTTCGTGCAGCCAGCGCGCCACGCCGTAGGTGAGCAGGGACGATGGCAGCAGCATGGCCCCCAGGCAGACGCCCACCCCCAGCAGTCCCGACACCCATGCGCCCGGACCGGCCGCCGGCCCTCCCGCGCTGTTGAGGCCGACATGCCACCCCATCAGCGCCACGAACAGGATGTTGGGGCCAGGCGCCGCTTGGGCAAGCGCAATCGACGCCGCAAACTGCCCCTCCGTGAGCCAGCCGTGCTGGGTGACCAGGTAGCGGTGCATGTCGGGGGCGGTGGTGATGGCGCCCCCAATCGCCAGCAAGGACAGCGACGAAAAGTGCGCAAAAACCGCCAGCCAGTCCGCCGCCGTCAGGCTGCCCAGGGTGTTGGCGGCCGCGCTCATGGCTGCGCGCCCCGCTCGCGGCGCAGCCGCCATGCAGCCAGCCCCCAGCCCAGGCTGCCCGTTGCCGCCAGCACCCAGGCCAGCGGCAGCCGCATCCAGGCCACGGCGACGAAGGTCGCCGCCGCCAGCGCCGCGCACGCGCGTGGTCCCAACAGGTTGTCGCGCAGCGGCGCGAGCAGCCGCAGCGCCGTCCCCATGATCAGGCCCGCCGCGACCGCCCCCATGCCGCGCAACGCACCCTGTGCCGCCGGGTGCGCCGCGACCTGCGCGAACGCGATGGCCACCACCAGCAACAGCGCCAGCGGCGCGAGCAACATGCCCGCCAACGCCGCGACCGCCCCGCGCCAACCGAAGTGGCGGCTGCCGATCATCAACGCCAGGTTGACGACATTGGGGCCGGGCAGCAGCTGTGCCGCCGCCCAGTCTTCCAGAAATTGCGCCTGCGTCAGCCAGCGGCGGCGCTCCACCAAGGTCTGCTGCACCACGGCCAGCACGCCGCCAAAGCCCTGCAAGGCCAGCGCCGTGCAGGCCCAAAACAGCGCAGCCGGCGAGCGCGGGGCGGCCGGCGCGGGTTCGCTGTCCGGCGGGGTCACCATGGCGCGGCTCCAAGGCCGGGAAATCCCCGTCCGCCGCCGCGGGATAGGCGTTCTACAATGCCCCGCGGGGTGTCGGGCAGTCGTCGTCCGTGCGCCATTGCATGTCTCTCGTAGGAGTTCGTTTCGTGCCTGCCACCAAGACCAAGGCCGATGCAACCGAATCCAGCCAGCCGCCCGAAACGGGGCATGGTGCCGTGCGCGTCATCAAAAAGTATCCCAACCGCCGCCTCTACGACACCGACTCCTCGTCGTACATCACGCTCAGCGACGTCAAGGCGCTGGTGATGCGGGCCGAGCCCTTCATCGTGCGCGATGCCAAGACGGGCGAAGATCTGACGCGCTCGATCCTGCTGCAAATCATTCTCGAGGAAGAGACCGCGGGCGTGCCGCTGTTTTCCGAGAAGATGCTGGCCAACATCATTCGATTCTATGGCCACGCCATGCAGGATTTCATGGGCTCGTACCTCGAGCGCAACCTGCAAATCTTCATGGAGCTGCAGCAAAAAATGGCCGAGCAGGCCAAGGAACTCACGCCCGAGCTGTGGCAGCAGTTCATGGCCGCGCAAACACCGCTGCTCATGGGCCATTTTTTTGCCCAGTCGCAAAAAGCGTTTGCCCAGATGCAGGAGCAAATGCTGGGGGCCTTGGGCGTCAAGCGTCCGCACTGACACCTGCCTCAGCGGGCCCGCGTGTCCGCGCGCGTCCGAGCGTGCGTGGTCGGCCGCGCCGCCATGCCAGCCGGTGCGCGCCAACCTGAGACAATAGCGGGATGGCCACGCAAACGCCCGTCTCACCCCATGCCCAGGCGCCGACCATCGGCTTTGTCAGCCTCGGCTGCCCGAAGGCGCTGACCGACTCGGAGCTGATCCTCACGCGCCTGAGCGCCGAAGGCTACCGCACCAGCCGCCAGTACGAAGGCGCGGACCTGGTCATCGTCAACACCTGCGGCTTCATCGACGACGCGGTCAAGGAAAGCCTCGACGCCATTGGCGAGGCGCTGGCCGCCAACGGCAGGGTCATCGTCACCGGCTGCCTGGGCGCGCGCGCCGACGCGCAGGGTGGCAACCTGGTCCGATCGCTGCACCCGGCGGTGCTTGCGGTCACCGGCCCGCATGCCACGGACGAGGTGCTCGACGCCGTGCACGCGCACGTGCCCAAGCCGCACGACCCGTTCGTGGACCTGGTGCCGCCGCCCAGCAACGCCATCGAAGGGGTGGGCGTCAAGCTCACGCCGCGCCACTACGCCTACCTCAAGATCAGCGAGGGCTGCAACCACCGCTGCACGTTCTGCATCATCCCGTCGATGCGGGGCGATCTGGTCAGCCGCCCGATCGGCGACGTGCTCACCGAGGCGCAGCGCCTGTTCGAAGGCGGGGTCAAGGAGCTGCTCGTCATCAGCCAGGACACCAGCGCCTACGGCGTCGATGTGCAGTACCGCACCGGGTTTTGGCATGGGCGTCCGGTGCGCACACGCCTGTTCGACCTGGTGCGTGAGCTGGGGACGCTGGCGCGTGCCCACGGCGCCTGGGTGCGCCTGCATTACGTCTATCCGTATCCCCATGTGGACGATATCGTCCCGCTCATGGCCGAGGGGCTGGTGCTGCCGTATCTGGATGTGCCGTTCCAGCACAGCCACCCCGACGTGCTGCGGCGCATGAAGCGCCCGGCCAGTGGCGAGCGCAACCTCGAGCGCATTCGGCGCTGGCGCGAGATGTGCTCCGAGTTGGTGGTGCGCAGCACCTTCATCGCCGGCTTTCCCGGCGAAACGGAGGAGGAGTTTGCGCACCTGCTGGACTTTGTGCGCGAGGCGCAGATCGACCGCGCCGGCTGTTTTGCCTACTCACCGGTCGAGGGGGCGGCCGCCAACGCGCTGCCGGGTGCCTTGCCGGATGCGCTGCGCGAGGAGCGCCGCGCACGCTTCATGGCCGTGGCCGAATCGGTGGCCGTGCAACGCCTGCAACGCCGCGTTGGGGCCACCATGCAGGTGCTGGTGGACCATGCGCAGGGGCTGGGCAAAAAGGGCGGGGTGGGGCGCACGTACGCCGATGCACCCGAGATCGACGGCACCGTGCGCCTGTTGCCCCCGGAGAAGGCCAGCAAGACCTACCGAACGGGCGAGTTCATCCGCGCGCGCATCGTGGCCGCCGAGGGGCACGACCTGGTGGGGATGCCGGTCTGAGGCGCCGCGACATGCGGCAGCGCAGCGGCGCCTGGCCGGCGTGGATCCGCATGGGCGGCGCCTTGATCAAAAGCTGCGCCAAAACAAAAAGCCGGTCGATGACCGGCTCTTGCGTTTTACCAAACCTAAGCACGCATCCCGCGTGTGGAAAGTGGCTTGTCGGATTGCGCCAATTTTGGCGCAAAACGTTGGTGCCCAGGAGAGGACTCGAACCTCCACGCCTCTCGGCGCTAGTACCTGAAACTAGTGCGTCTACCAATTCCGCCACCTGGGCGCTTCAGGAAGCCAATATTATATACCCGAGGCGGGCCTCGCCCCGCCGCCAACACCTTGCCTGTGAAAGAAAAAACCCCCATTTCCCTCCACGAAATCGAAGGCGTCGTCGTCGGTCACCGCGACGGCCACGGCTTCATTGTGCGCGACGACGGCCAGCCCGACCTCTACCTGCCCCCCAACGAGATGCGCGCCGTGCTGCACAAGGACCGCGTGCGCGCGCGCATCGTGCGCCACGACCGGCGTGGCCGCCCGGAAGCCCGCGTCACCGAGATCCTGGTGCGCTCGGAAACCCCCATCATCGGCCGTCTGCTCTACGAAAACGGCGTTTGGCTGGTGGCCCCCGAGGACAAGCGCTACGGCCAGGACGTGCTGATCCCCAAAGGCGCGACGGGCACCGCCCAGCCGGGCCAGGTGGTGGTGGTCGAACTCACCGAGCCCCCGGCGTTGTTTGGCCAGCCGGTGGGGCGGATCAAGGAAGTGCTGGGCGACATCGACGACCCCGGCATGGAAATCGAAATCGCCGTGCGCAAGTACGGCGTGCCGCACCAGTTTTCCGAAGGGGCGCTGGCCGAAGCGCGCGCGCTGCCGGACAAAGTGCGCGCCGTGGACCGCCGTGGCCGCGTGGACCTGACCGATGTGCCGCTGGTCACCATCGACGGCGAGGACGCACGCGACTTCGACGATGCGGTCTATTGCGAGCCGGCCCGCGTCGGGCGCGGCAAGGGCTGGCGGCTGCTGGTGGCCATCGCCGACGTCAGCCACTACGTGCGCAACGGCGCGCCGCTCGACATCGACGCCTACGACCGCGCCACCAGCGTGTATTTCCCGCGCCGCGTCATCCCGATGCTGCCGGAAAAACTCTCCAATGGCCTGTGCTCGCTCAACCCGGGCGTGGACCGCTTGTGCATGGTGTGCGACATGCTCATCGACGCCAAGGGGGAGATCCACGCCTACCAGTTCTACCCCGCGGTGATGCACAGCCACCAGCGCTTCACCTACACCGAGGTGGCCGCCATCCTGCAAAACACGCGCGGGCCGGAGGCGCAGCGCCATGCCGCGCTGGTGCCGCATCTGCTCAATCTGCACGATGTGTTTCGGGCGCTGCTGGCCGCGCGCGAGGCGCGCGGCGCCGTCGATTTGGAGACGGTGGAGACGCAAATCGTCTGCGACGAGGCCGGGCGCATCCTGCGCATCGAGCCGCGCACCCGCAACGACGCCCACCGCATGATCGAGGAGGCCATGCTGGCCGCCAACGTCTGCGCGGCGGAGTTCATCGCCAGCCACCGCCACCCCTGCCTGTACCGGGTGCACGAGCGCCCCTCGGCCGACAAGGTCGAGCTGCTGCGGGAATTCCTCAAGGCCCTGGGTGTACCGCTGACCGTGCCCGACGCACCCGGTCCACGGGACTTTCAGGCCATCTCCAAGGCGACGGCCGATCGACCCGATGCGCCGCAAATCCACCAGATGCTGCTGCGTTCGATGCAGCAGGCCATGTATTCGCCGCACAACGTGGGCCACTTCGGGCTGGCCTACGAAGCCTACACCCACTTCACCAGCCCCATCCGGCGCTACCCGGATTTGCTCGTGCATCGCGTGATCAAGGCCTTGCTCAAGGACGGGCGCTACCACCTGCCGGTGCTGCCCGTGCCGGGTGAGGCACTGGCCAAGCTGGCCAAGCGCCTGCAGGAGCGCGGCACCTCGGAAGCCATGACGCGCTCGCGCGGGCGGCCATCGCAGGAGGTGTTGGGGTGGGAAGCCGCCGGTCTGCACTGCAGCGCCAACGAGCGCCGCGCCGACGAGGCCAGCCGCGACGTGGAAGCCTGGCTCAAGTGCAAGTACATGCGCGAGCACCTGGGTGAAGAATTCACCGGCACCGTTACCGCGGTCACCAGTTTTGGGCTCTTCGTCACGCTCGACAGCCTCTATGTCGAGGGCCTGGTGCACATCACCGAACTGGGCGGCGAGTATTTCCGCCACGACGAGCGCCGGCAGGAGCTGCGCGGTGAGCGCACCGGCGTGCGCTACACCCTGGGCTCGAAGGTGGCGGTGCAGGTCAGCCGGGTGGACCTCGACGGTCGGCGCATCGATTTTCGGTTGGTGCGCGACGATGCGGCGGGCGAAGCGCGCCCGAGCGGCGCCGGCACGGGGGAGCCCTCCGCACGGCGTGGCATGGCCGCATCGTCCCTGCGCAGCGCCAAGCGCGCCGGCCCAAAGGCCAACAGCGGCAAGTCTGGCACCGGCAAGGCCACACCCGCCAGGGCCACGCGCGGCGCCGGCAAGGCGGCTGGGGCACAATCGCCGGGGTCAGGGCGCGGTCGCCGGCCGCGCGGCTGAGGACTCGAGGCCCTATCCGCGGCAATGGCCGTCCGACGTCTGCGGGAGTCGTCATGCGCATCGTGGTGTTCTTGCTCGACACGCTGTTTTTCTTTTTGGTGGGGGCTGCCCTGCTGCGCGGCTGGATGAACACGCGCCGCCTGCGCATGACGGCCCAGCCGGGGCCGTTCGTCATCGCCCTGACCGATTGGATCGTGCAACCGCTGCGCCGCACGCTGCCGCGTGCGCTGGCGCAGGCCAACGCCGACTGGGGCAGTTTTTTGGCGGCGGTGGTGCTGGCGTTGGCGCACGCCGGTCTGCTGCACCTGGTCTGGGGCGGCGCGTTGCCGGGGCTCGAGAGTGCCTACTGGCTGACCGTGCCCCTGTTGGCGCTGCAACTGCTGCTGCGCACGATGTTGCAGGGCCTGATGCTGCTGTTGCTGGTGTATGCGGTGCTGACCTGGGTGCAGCCGTTTTCGCCGCTGATTGGCAGCCTGGGCCGGCTGCTCGACCCGCTGCTGGCGCCGGTGCGCCGGGTCATCCCCACCGTTGGCGGTGTCGATCTGTCCGTGCTCGTGCTGCTCGTGCTGATCCAGATCGGCCTGATGCTGCTGGGCTGACGCGCGCGGCCCATTCCTGGCGGCACCACCCTAGGGCGCGGGATGCGGATCCGTCAGATCACGCCGTCGAACAGCATCACGTCCACCTCGTCGCCCACGGCCACCGACCCCTGATCGTGGCCCAGCACGATCAGCGCGTTGGCTTCCACCATGGAGCGCAGCACGCCCGACCCCTGGTGGCCGGTGGTGCGCACCTGCAGGCTGCCGTCCGCAGCGCGCGTGACGATACCGCGCTGGTACTCGGTGCGCCCGGGCTTTTTGCGCATCGCCTCGGCGCTGCGCGCCCGCACCAGCAGCGCGGTGGTGTCGCGTGCGCCCATCATGCGCAGCAGGGCAGGACGCACGAAGGCCAGGAACGTCACCATCACCGCCACCGGGTTGCCGGGCAGGCCAAACAGCACCGTGTCGCGGCCCGTCGCGGGATCGGCCAGACGCCCCACCGCCATCGGGCGTCCCGGGCGCATGGCGATGCGCCAAAACGCCACGTCACCCAGACGCCGCATCATGGCCTTGGTGTGATCGGCTTCGCCCATGCTCACGCCGCCGCTGGTGATCACCGCGTCGGCCTGCGCGGCCGCTTGCCGAAAAGCGGCTTCCAACGCCGCCGGGTCGTCGCGCACCACGCCCAGATCGAGGACCTCCACCCCCAGGCGGCGCAGCAGCCCGTAGATGGTGTAGCGGTTGCTGTCGTAGATGGCCCCGTCGCGCAGCGGCTCGCCCAGCGACAGGATTTCGTCGCCGGTGGAAAAATACGCCACCCGCAGCCGGCGCACCACGGGCACGCGCGCGATGCCGAGGCTGGCGATCAGGCCCAGCGCGGCGGGGCCCAGCCGCTGGCCCGCGCGCAGGGCGGGCTGACCGGCCATCAGGTCCTCGCCGCGCAGGCGGCGGTTGTCACCCGCGTGCACCACGCCGGCCGGGATGCGCACCAGGTCGGGCCCGGCCGGGGCGACGAATTCGATGGGCACCACGGTGTCCAATCCCGGTGGCATGACGGCGCCGGTCATGATGCGCACGCAGCCATCGGGTGGGACGTCGGCGCGCCAGCCAGCCTCACCCGCGTAGCAGGTGCCCACCACGCGCAGCACCGTCTCGCCCGCGGCGGCCAGGCTGCTGCCACGCAGTGCGTAGCCGTCCATGGCGGCGTTGTCGTGTGGGGGAACGCTCATCGGCGAGATCACATCTTGCGCCAACACGCGATCGAGTGCGTCGAACACATCCACCTCTTCGGCGTCGCGCAGGGGGGCGACGAGGCGCTCGAGAAACGCGCCCACGGTCGCAGCGGGCAGGGCGTTGGGGTCGTAGCCTTGCAGTTCGGCGGCAATCTGGTCGAGGGTTTTCATGCGGTGCAGTTGGCGCATGCCGGGATGCGCCGGATCGGGGGTTAGCCGGGGACACGGTCCTGTTGCAGGGCGTGCAGCTCGGCCAAGGTGTTGGCGTTGGCAAAGGCCAGCGGGTCGTCGTCCGGGCGGTCGAACGGCACCACCACGCCACGGTGCTGTGCCGTCCAGGCGTCGATTTTGCGCCCACCCGCTTGCAGGAAGCGCTCCAGGCTTTCGATCAGGTGGGTGCTGAGCAGGCAAAACACCGGTTGTGGGCGCACCCGGCCGTCGCTTTCGGGGCCGGCGGCCATGGCGAGCTCGGCGCGTGCCTCGATCAGGGCGCGGCACAGGCGGTCCGCCAGGTCGAGCGGAAAGCGCGGCGAGTCGCAGGGGACGGTGAGCAGGAAGGGCGTTTCGGTGTGCGTCAGTGCCGTCAGCATCCCGGCCAGCGGGCCGGCGTAGCCGCCCAGGGTGTCGGGCCACACCGGGACGCCAAAGCTCTCGTACGCCCCCAGGTTGCGGTTGGCGTTGATCATGCTGTGCGCCAGCCAGTCGCCGCGCTGCATGCGCAGGCGCATCAGCGCGTGCAAGGCCAGCGGCACGCCGTGGAAGGGTTGCAGGCCCTTGTCCACACCCCCCATGCGGCTGCCCTGGCCGCCGGCGAGCACCACGCCCGTGACGCTACCGGGCGCCGGCAGGGGCGTGTCGTGGGTCGGCAACGGATCGCCCATCGCGCTCATCCCCCGATGTAGCTCATCTCGATGCGGCGCGCGCGCTGCCGCGTCTCTGGCGGGAGCTGGCCGCGGATCTCCGAGTAGCGGTCGGCGCGCCCCTGCCAGATGGCGGCGATGGAGGCGGCGATGTCGGCGTCGCTGGCGCCGCCGCGCAACAGCGCGCGCAGGTCGTAGCCGCGTTCGGCGAACAGACACAGGTACAGCCGCCCCTCGGTGGACAGGCGCGCGCGGTTGCAGTCGCGGCAAAAGGCCCGGGTCACGCTGCTGATCAAGCCGATTTCGCCCAGCGCGGGGTCGTGCCGCCCGTCGGAGCCGGCGTAGCCCCAGCGCTCGGCCGTCTCGCCGGGGGCACTGGCCTCCAGCGGGACGAGCGCAAACGCCACCTGCAAGCGCGCCAGCACCTCGGCGCTGGGCAGCACCTCGTCCATGCACCAGCCATTGGAGCTGCCCACGTCCATGTATTCGATCAAACGCAGCGTCACACCGCTGCCGCGGAAGTGCCGCGCCATGGGCACGATTTGATCGTCGTTGGTGCCGCGTTTGACCACCATGTTGACCTTGATCGGGGCCAAACCCGCCGCCTGTGCGGCCTCGATGCCGCGGAGCACCTCGGCCACCGGAAAGCCAACATCGTTCATGCGCTGAAACACCGCGTCATCCAACCCGTCGAGGCTGACCGTCACGCGCTGCAGCCCGGCGTCGCGCAGCGCGCGCGCCTTGCGCGCCAGCAGGCTGCCGTTGGTGGTCAGGGTCAGCTCGGGTGGCGTGCCGTCCACCGTGCGCAAGGCGGCCAGCTGCTCGATGAGGCGTTCGATGTTCTTGCGCAGCAGCGGCTCGCCACCGGTCAGACGGATTTTGCGCACCCCATGGGCCAGAAACAGCCGCGCCACGCGCGTGATTTCTTCGAAGGTCAGCAGCTCGCTGTGGGGCAAATACGGGTAGTCCTTGTCGAACACCTCTTTGGGCATGCAGTAGCTGCAGCGAAAGTTGCAGCGGTCGGTGACGCTGATGCGCAAATCCCGCAACGGGCGGCCGCGCGTATCCGCAACGTGTCCACTGGGCGGTTGGGCAGCCTGCGGTCGGGGGGCGGCCAGCGCCGCGACGCGCTGATCGAACAGGGGAATGACGCGTTCAGCCATGGTGCGCTAGATTATCGCCATGCGGTTACCGCATCGGTGTCGGGGTTGTTACCTGCAGGGGGCACCCTGCGGTGTCGGGGCAGGGGATGGGATCATGGTGTTGGATGCTTGCACACGCCGGCGCTGGCTGGCATGGACCGCGACGGTCGCCACCACGGCCATGGCGCCAAGCGGATGGGCGCAACCGGCGGATGCGGCGGCCGCCGAGGCCAAGGCGCCGCCGCTGCCGGCGCTGGGCACGCCCTGGCCCGTGCCGGCGATGGAGCTCATCGACGGCCGGCGCTTCGAGCCCGCGCCGGGCGAGGTGCTGGTGCTGTACTGGTGGGCCAGCACCTGTCCGTTTTGCGCCGTCACCACGCCGCTGTTGGATGCCTTTTGGCAGCGCCACCGGAGCCGCCCCGGGTGGCGGTTGCTGACCCTGTCGATCGACCGCACGCGCGAGGCGGCGCTGCGCTATTTGCAGCAGCGCCGCTACGCGTTCGACTGCGTCTGGGTGACGCGCGACGTGCACCGCGCGATGCCCAAGCCCAAGGGGCTGCCCATCACACTCGTGCGCGGGCGCGACGGCCGCATCGCGATGGCCGAGGCGGGGCAGCTGTTTGCCGAGGACATCGAGGAGATCGCGCGGTTTTTCTGACCCTCAGACCAACAGCGGCACGATCAGCAGCGCCACGATGTTGATGATCTTGATCAGCGGGTTGACGGCGGGGCCGGCGGTATCTTTGTAGGGGTCACCCACGGTATCGCCGGTGACGGCGGCTTTGTGCGCATCCGACCCCTTGCCGCCGTGGTGGCCGTCTTCGATGTATTTTTTGGCGTTGTCCCAGGCGCCACCGCCGGTGCACATGCTGATGGCCACGAACAAGCCGGTGATGATGGTGCCCATGAGCAGCCCGCCCAGGGCCACCGGCCCCAGCGCCAGGCCCACCACGATCGGCACCGCCACCGGCAACAGGCTGGGCAGCATCATCTCCTTGATGGCGGCGGTGGTCAGCATGTCCACGGCGCGGCCGTACTCGGGCTTGGCGCTGCCGTCCATGATGCCCGCAATCTCGCGAAACTGCCGGCGCACCTCCTCGACCACGCTGCCCGCGGCGCGGCCCACCGCTTCCATGGCCAGCGCGCCAAACAGGTAGGGGATGAGGCCGCCGATGAACAGGCCCACGATCACCATCGGATCCGAAAGATCAAAGCGCAGCGCCTGCCCGGCACTTTCCAGCTTGTGCGTGTAGTCGGCAAACAGCACCAGCGCGGCCAGGCCGGCCGAGCCGATCGCATACCCCTTGGTGACCGCCTTGGTGGTGTTGCCCACCGCGTCCAGCGGATCGGTGACGTCGCGCACGCTGGAGGGCAGTTCGGCCATTTCGGCGATGCCGCCAGCGTTGTCGGTGATGGGGCCATAGGCGTCCAGCGCGACGATGATGCCGGCCATGCTCAGCATGGCGGTGGCGGCCACGGCCACCCCGTACAGCCCCGCCAGCGCGTACGACGCGACGATGGCCACGCACACCGCCAGCACCGGCCAGGCGGTGGACTTCATGCTCACACCGATGCCGGCGATGATGTTGGTCGCATGCCCTGTGGTGGACGCCTGGGCCACGTGGCGCACCGGCGCATAGTCGGTGCCGGTGTAGTACTCGGTGATCCAGACCATGGCCGCGGTCAGCGCCAGCCCGACCAGGGCCGACACCCACAGGCGCCACTGCGTGCCGCTGGCGACGATGGCGTCATCCGGGATCAGCCACACCGTCACGCCGTAAAACGCCACGGCCGACAGCGCCCCCGCGACGATCAGGCCCTTGTACAGGGCCGGCATCACGTTCTTCATGCCCGGGGTGGCGCGCACGAAAAACGCCCCGACGATGGAGGCCAGAATCGACACCCCACCCAGCGCCAGCGGGTACAGACTGGCCTGCACCGGCGCCGCCTTGACCAGCAGCGCCCCCAGCACGATGGTGGCGATGAGGGTGACCGCGTAGGTTTCGAACAAATCGGCCGCCATGCCCGCGCAGTCGCCCACGTTGTCGCCCACGTTGTCGGCGATCACGGCCGGGTTGCGCGGGTCGTCCTCGGGGATGCCGGCTTCCACTTTGCCGACCAGGTCGGCACCCACGTCCGCCCCTTTGGTGAAGATGCCCCCGCCCAGCCGCGCGAAGATGGAAATGAGCGACGCGCCAAACGCCAGCCCAATGAGCGGGTGCAGCAGCGCGGTCAGCGGTCGATCCGGCGTGAGCTGGCCGTTGCCCACCAGCAGCCAGTAAAAACCCGCCACGCCCAGCAGGCCCAGGCCCACGACCAGCATGCCGGTGATGGCGCCACCGCGGAAGGCCACCTCCAGCGCGGGCGCGATGCCGCGCGCGGCCGCCTGCGCCGTGCGCACATTGGCGCGCACCGAGACGTTCATGCCGATGAAGCCGCAGGCGCCCGAGAGCACCGCGCCCACCACGAAGCCCAGCGCCGTGGTGCTGTCGATGAAGACGCCTATCAGCACCGCCAGCACCACCCCGACCAGCGCAATCGTTTTGTATTGACGCGCCAGGTAGGCCGCTGCGCCGGTTTGCACGGCGGCGGCGATTTCCTGCATGCGGGCATTGCCCGGATCCTGCGCCAGGATCCATCCCCGCGCCCAGACGCCGTACGCGACGGCCACCAAGGCGCAAACGATGGCAAAGAGTAGGGCGGATTGACCAACCATACCAATGTCTCCTCGAAAAGGTTCGACTTGGAGGAAGCCAACGCAGTCCGAGCCGTCGGCTTCCGCTGCGTTGCTTCCTCACCGCGGACACGGCGCAGGTGCGCGCGCACGCGGTGATTGGCCAACGCGTGCACTGTAGCGCAAGGTGCGCCGAAATGCACGCCCCGGCCGGGGCTGTGTTGCGTCGGGCCGTCAGCCTCGCGCCAGTAAAATCGGCGACACTGCAACGGTTTACCCACTACAGCGCATCGACATGTCTCTGGATCAAGTCTCTGCGGGCGACAAAGTGCCCGACGCCTTCAACGTCATCATCGAAATTTCGATGCACGGCGAGCCGATCAAGTACGAAGTGGACAAGGCCTCTGGCGCCATCTTCGTCGACCGCTTCATGAACACCGCCATGCACTACCCGACCAACTACGGGTACGTGCCCAAGACCATCGCCGGCGACGGCGACCCGGTGGATGTGCTGGTCATCACGCCCGTGCCGCTGCCGCCGGGCGTGGTGGTGCCGTGCCGTGCCCTGGGCATCCTCAAGATGGAGGACGAAGGCGGCGTCGATGGCAAGGTGCTGGCGGTGCCGACCGACAAAGTGCTGCCGCTGTACTCGCGCTGGAAGACGTACGAGGACCTCAACCCCGTGCGCCTCAAGACCATCGAGCACTTCTTCGAGCACTACAAGGATCTCGACCCCGGCAAGTGGGTCAAGGTCCTGGGCTGGGGTTCGGTCGAGGAGGCCCGCCAGGAAATCCTGGCCGGCGTCCAAGCCTACCGCGCGCAGTCGGGCGCGGACGGCGCCTGACGAAACGGCGCGTGCGCCTGCAGCGCCGTGCGGTAGTCGGATGTTGCGGCGCGCTCGCGCGCCAGGTAATCGGCCACGGCGTCGGCAAAAGCCGGGTGGGCCAGCCAGTGGCGGCTGTGCACCACCGTGGGCAGCAGGGCGCGCGCCATCTTGTGCTCGCCCTGCGCGCCGCCCTCGAAGCGCTGCACGCCATGCGCCACGCACCAGGCCAGCGGCTGGTAATAGCAGGCCTCGAAGTGCAGGCAATCCACGCGCGCCAGGGCACCCCAATAGCGGCCGTAGGCGGCCGCGGGTGATGCACCGTCGTCGCTGAGGGCCACCAGACTGGCCGCGATGCGCGTGCCCTGGGCATCCCGGGCGATGAACATCAGCCACTGCTGCGGCAGGGCCTGCCCCACCTGGCGAAAGAACGCCTCGTTCAAATACGGCGGGTTGCCGTGCTCGACGTAGGTCTGGGTGTAGCAGCGGGTGAAAAACGCCCAGTCGGCGGCTGTGATGTCCGCGCCACGGCGCGCTTCGAAGGTAACGCCCGCCGCAGCGACCTTGCGGCGCTCCTGTCGGATTTTTTTGCGCTTGTCCTGGCTCAGGCTGGCCAGCAAGTCCTCCCAGTCGGCAAACGGCGTGCCGCGCACCGGGTGCCGGTTGTGCCAGTGAAATTGCACGGTGTCGCGCGGCAGCAGAACCAGCGCCGGGTTGGCGTCGGTGGCGGCCCAGTCGGCGTCACGGCCCAGCAGGATGTGCAGCGACGACAGCCCTTGGGCGCGGGCATGGGCGATGAGGGCGTGGACCAGCGCCGCGCGGGCGTCGGCGTCGCGCGCCAGCAGGCGCGGCCCCGCCACCGGGGTAAAGGGCACGGCCACCACGCCTTTGGGGTAGTAGCGCACCCCGTGCCGGTGGTGGGCTTGCGCCCAGGCCCAATCGAACACGTACTCGCCAAAGGAATGGGTTTTGACGTATAGCGGTGCGGCAGCGGCCAGCGCGCCATCGCCGCGTGTCCACAGCGTGACCCAATGCGGCGACCAGCCGGTGGCGGGGGTGGCGCAACCGCTGTCGTGCAGCGCCGCCAGGTAGGCGTGGCGCATGAAGGGGCCGCTGGCAGCGCCCGCTGGATGCGCGCGCAGCAGCGCGTCCCAGGCGTCGGCCGGCACGGCGTGCGGGTCGTGCACGACCCGGGTGACATAATCCGCGCTTTGCGGGGACATTGGGGCATCCATGGCGATCAAAATCGGGGTGGCACAGTGCAATTTCGTGGTGGGTGACCTCGACGGCAACGCCCGCCGCATCGTCGAGGCGGCGCACGCGGCCCACGCCCAGGGCGTGCATGTGTTGCTGACGCCGGAGCTGGCCATTTGCGGCTACGCGGCCGAAGACCTGTTTTTGCGGCCGGCGTTCGTTGCCGCCTGCGATGATGCCGTGCAATCGGTGGCGGCGCAGACCGCACACCTCAAGGGCCTGCACATCGTGGTGGGACAGCCGCTTGCGGCCCCCCATGCGCCAGCCGCCGCCGGCCGCAGCGTCGGGCGCACGCCCTGCCTCAACGCCGCCAGCGTCCTGTGCGAAGGCCGCATCACCCACCGTTACGCCAAGCGCGAGCTGCCCAACTACCAGGTGTTCGACGAGCGGCGCTACTTCCTCCCGGGCCAGCAGCCCTGCGTGTTCGAGGTGGCCGACGGCGCGCGCGTGCACCGCTTGGGCCTGCTGATTTGTGAGGACGCGTGGTACACCCAGCCCGCGGCCGAGACGGTGGCCGCGGGGGCGGAGGTGCTGTGTGTCATCAACGCCTCGCCGTTTCACATTGGCAAAGGCGACGAGCGCGAGCAGGCCATGCGCGCGCGCGTGCTCGAAACCGGCCGCCCGCTCGTGTACGCCCACCTGGTGGGCGGGCAGGACGAAATCGTCTTCGAGGGGCGCAGCTTCGCGCTCGACGGGCGTGGTGCGCTGGCCGCGCGCGCACCGAGTTTTGCGGAAGACCTGCTGGTCGTCGAGCTGGAGGCCGGGCAAGCGGGCGGGGCCGCGCGCGGGCCGCTGGCCGCCGAAACCTCCACCGAGTCGGACCTGTGGCATGCGCTGGTGCTGGGCACGCGCGACTATGTGGAGAAAAACGGTTTTCCGGGGGCGATCATCGGGCTGTCCGGCGGCGTCGATTCGGCGCTGGTGCTGGCGATCGCGGTCGATGCGCTGGGGCCGCAGCGCGTGCGCGCGGTCATGATGCCCTCGCCCTACACCGCCGACATCTCCTGGCTGGACGCGCGTGACATGGCGGCGCGTCTGGGGGTGCGCTACGACGAAATCGCCATCGGCCCGATCTTCGAGCGCTACCTGGCCACGCTCGCGCCGTTGTTCGAGGGCCGGCCGGCCGACACCACCGAGGAAAACCTGCAGGCGCGCATCCGGGGCACGCTGCTGATGGCGCTGTCCAACAAATGGGGCGATATCGTGCTGACCACCGGCAACAAAAGCGAGATGGCCACCGGCTACTGCACCTTGTATGGCGACATGGCCGGTGGCTTTGCGGTCATCAAAGACGTGGCCAAGACCTGGGTCTGGCGGCTGGCGCGCTGGCGCAATGCGCACGATCCGTTTGGGCGCGGGCGCGAGCCCATACCCGAGCGCATCATCACCCGGCCGCCCAGCGCCGAGCTGCGACCGGACCAAAAGGACCAAGACACGCTGCCGCCCTACGAGGTGCTCGATGCCATCGTCGAGCGCTACATGGAAAACGACCGCAGCCCGGCCGAGATCATCGCCGAGGGGTTCCCCGCCGCGGCGGTGGAGCAGGTGGTGCGCCTCATCCGCAGCAACGAATACAAACGCCGCCAAGCGCCGGTGGGCATCCGCGTGACGCACCGCAGCTTTGGCAAGGACTGGCGCTACCCCAACACCAACCGCTGGCGTGGTTGAGCGCAGGGGGCACCCGTGCATACCCCGGCCGCCATGTGGTAGATTCGTTGGGCTGTGGCGCGGCGCCGGGCCCCTGCCGCCCCCATGGCGCGACCCACCCACGACGTTGCAACCCCGGAGCTCCTACGCATGAAGCAGATCACCGCCGTCATCAAGCCGTTCAAGCTGGAAGAAGTGCGCGAGGCGTTGGCCGAGCAGGGCGTGACGGGCCTGACGGTGACCGAGGTCAAGGGCTTTGGCCGCCAAAAAGGCCACACCGAGCTCTACCGCGGTGCGGAATACGTGGTGGACTTTTTGCCCAAGGTGCGCATCGACGTCGTGGTGCGCGATGAGGATGTCGAGCGCTGCATCGACGCGATCGTGCGCGCGGCGCGCACCGGCAAGATTGGCGACGGCAAGATTTTTGTCACGCCGGTGGCAAAGGTCATCCGCATCCGCACCGGCGAGGAAGACGACGCCGCGATCTGAGCGGCGGCCGCGATTCAGACGGCCCGCCAGTTGCCAGCCGGCGCGCAACCCGCGGCCTCAACCAAGCGGGGCAGCAGCCGGTCCGGCTCGGTGTCCACGGTGACCAGGTTGCGTTGCCAGTCGCTCACGAACCCGGCGCGCACCGTGTGCGTTATATAGGCCAGCAGGCCGTCGTAGTAGCCGTGGGCGTTGAGCAGGCCGATCGGCTTGTCGTGGTAGCCGAGTTGCCGCCACGTCCACACCTCGAACAGCTCTTCGAACGTGCCCAGGCCGCCTGGCAGTGCCAAAAAGGCGTCGGCCCGTTCGGCCATCATCTGCTTGCGTTGGTGCATCGTCTGCACCACGTGCAGCTCGGTGCAGTCGCGCTTGGCAAATTCGCGCGCCACCAGGCTTTCCGGGATGATGCCCACCACCGTGCCCCCGGCGGCCAGCGTGGCGTCGGCCAAGCGGCCCATCAGGCCGTTGTTGCCGCCACCGTACACCAGCCGCCCGCCATGGCGGCCGATCCACGTGCCCACGGCTTCGGCCAGCGCGGCAAAGCGGGCATCGGCACCGTCGCGCGAGCCGCAGTAGACGCACAGGGAGAACGTGGGGACCAGGGGGCGGGACGGGTTGGCGGACATGGACAGGGTGTGTGGGGTCAGGCGTGGCGGGTCGGTGGGGGCGCGGGCCGCGTGTCCACGAGCCGGGTGCCGGCCCAGGCGTCGTGCCAAAACTGCCGGTCCGGGTGGAAGCGGGCGAGCACCGCCCACACCGCAATCCAGCCGCCCAGCAGCACGACCACCTCGAGCGCGGGCAGGTCCAACACCTCGCGCAGTGCCAGTGGGGGCCAAAACCACAGCCACGCCAGCAGGTAGCGCCACAGCGCGCGCGCCTGGCTGATGGGGCGCCCCATGCGGTCGACGATGCGGATGTGCCAGGTCTTCATGGCCAGCGTCTGGCCTTTGTGCCAGAACCAGGTGAAGTAAATGCCCAGCACGACGAAGATGAACGCCTGCTGTAGGTGGCGGTTGTCCAGCGCGTGGCGCGTTTGCGTCAGCGCCGAAAACAAATAGCCCGCGATGAAAACCACCCCGAACAGCAGCATCCCTTCGTAGAGCCAGCACGCCATGCGCCGCAGCAGCGACGGTGTGGGCAGCGCGGGCGCGGCGGGGGCAGGGGGGTGGGGTTGCGCGGGATGTGGGCGGTTCACGCCGCAAGTGTATCGGGCCCGCACACCCGATCCGGCGCCACCGTGCCGCCAGTCGGCAAACGGCGCCGCGATACCGCCGGGGCTGGCGGTTTGGTGCGATAATGCATTGCTCATTTATCGATGGATCCCGAAATGGGCCCCGGTCGGCAGGGTACGCTGCCATGGCTGCTGGGTCCTAAGTCCCAAGGCCGTCTCACAAGGACGCGACTTCCGAGGGGCACCGGAGGTTTTTCGTCAGAGAAATACTGAAAGGTTGATCGACATGGAACTCAACAAAGCCGAAATGGCCTCTGCGGCAGCAGCGGCTGCGCAAACCCCGCCCACCGAACTGATGGGGGCCGACATCCTGGTGCGTTGTCTGCAGGCCGAGGGTGTCAAATTCATCTGGGGCTATCCGGGCGGTGCCGTCCTCTACATCTACGACGCGCTGTACAAACAAGACACCATCCAGCACGTGCTGGTGCGCCACGAACAAGCCGCCGTGCACGCCGCCGATGGCTATGCGCGCGCCACGGGCGAGGTGGGGGTGGCCCTGGTCACCAGCGGCCCGGGTGTGACCAATGCCATCACCGGCATTGCCACCGCGTACATGGATTCGATCCCGATGGTCATCATCACCGGGCAGGTGCCCACGGCCGCCATCGGCCTCGACGCCTTCCAGGAGTGCGACACCGTCGGCATCACGCGCCCGATCGTCAAGCACAACTTCCTGGTCAAGGACGTGCGCGACCTGGCGCTGACGATCAAAAAGGCGTTTCACATCGCGCGCACCGGGCGTCCCGGGCCGGTGGTGGTCGACATCCCCAAGGACGTGTCGTTCAAAAAGACCGCGTTCACCGGTTACCCCGACAGCATTGCGATGCGCTCGTACAACCCGGTGCGCAAAGGGCACGGCGGGCAGATCCGCAAGGCGCTGCAGCTGCTGCTCAGCGCCAAGCGGCCCTACATCTACACCGGCGGGGGCGTGATTCTGGGCAATGCCGTGGCGGAGCTGCGCCAGCTCGTGGACCTGCTCAACTACCCGGTCACCAACACGCTGATGGGCCTGGGGGCGTTCCCCGCCACCGACCGGCGCTTCCTGGGCATGCTGGGCATGCACGGCACCTACGAGGCCAACAACGCCATGCAGAATTGCGATGTGTTGCTGGCGGTGGGGGCGCGCTTCGACGACCGGGTCATCGGCAACCCCAAGCACTTCGCGCAGAACGAGCGCAAGATCATCCACATCGACATCGACCCGTCGAGCATTTCCAAGCGGGTCAAGGTGGATGTGCCGATCGTGGGCGACGTCAAGGATGTGCTGACCGAGCTCATCGCCATGATCCGCGAAAGCCCCGTGCGCCCCGATGAGCGCGCCCTGGCGGCCTGGTGGGAGACGATCGAGGGTTGGCGCGCGCGCGACTGCCTCAAGTACGACCGCGGCAACACCGAGGTCATCAAGCCCCAGATGGTCATCGAAACCCTGTGGAACATGACCAAAGACGTGGAGGCCTACATCACCTCCGACGTCGGCCAGCACCAGATGTGGGCGGCGCAGTTCTACAAGTTCGATCAGCCGCGGCGCTGGATCAACTCGGGCGGCCTGGGCACCATGGGCGTGGGCATCCCGTACGCGATGGGCATCAAGCTGGCCAAGCCGGAGGCCGAGGTGTATTGCGTCACGGGCGAGGGCTCGGTGCAGATGTGCATCCAGGAGCTCTCCACCTGCCTGCAGTACAACACGCCCATCAAGGTGCTCTCGCTCAACAACCGCTACCTGGGGATGGTGCGTCAGTGGCAGGAGATCGAATACTCCGGCCGCTACAGCCACTCCTACATGGACGCGTTGCCCAACTTCGTCAAGCTCGCCGAGGCCTACGGCCACGTCGGCCTGTTGGTGGAGCGGCCCCAGGACGTCGAGCCGGCGTTGCGCGAGGCGCGGCGCCTGAAGGACCGCACGGTCTTCATCGACTTCCGCACCGACCCGACCGAAAACGTCTGGCCGATGGTCCAGGCCGGCAAGGGCATCACCGAGATGCTGCTGGGCAGCGAGGACCTGTGACCCCCGCGCGCCGCCACCGGCCCACGGTGCGGCGCTCGTCGTTTTGAGGAATCTATCGTCTGCCAAGCCCGCCGCTTACCGGCGGCGGGGGAGGGCAGCGAAAAGAGGAATCGCACCATGAAACACATCATTGCCGTCCTGCTCGAAAACGAAGCGGGTGCCCTGTCCCGGGTCGTCGGGTTGTTCTCCGCACGGGGCTACAACATCGAGTCGCTCTCGGTGGCGCCCACCGAAGACCCGTCGCTGTCGCGCATGACGATCCAGACCACCGGATCGGACGATGTCATCGAGCAAATCACCAAGCACCTCAATCGGCTGATCGAGGTCGTCAAGGTCGTGGACCTGACCGAAGGCGCCTACACCGAACGCGAGCTCATGCTCGTCAAGGTGCGCGCCGTCGGCAAGGAGCGCGAGGAGATGAAGCGCATGGCCGACATTTTCCGCGGCCGCATCATCGACGTCACCGAGAAGAGCTACACCATCGAGCTCACCGGCGACCAGGCCAAGAACGACGCCTTTTTGCAGGCGATCGATCGCAGCGCCATTTTGGAGACGGTGCGCACCGGCGCCTGCGGCATCGGCCGCGGCGAGCGCATCCTTCGAGTCTGATCCCCCCATCACCTGTGGAGAGAACCGTGAAAGTTTTTTACGACAAGGACTGTGACCTGAGCCTGATCAAGGGCAAGACCGTGGCCATCATCGGCTACGGCAGCCAGGGCCATGCGCACGCGCAAAACCTCAACGACAGCGGCGTCAAGGTCATCGTCGGCCTGCGCAAGGGCGGTGCGTCGTGGGGCAAGGCGGAAAAGGCGGGCCTGACCGTCATGGAAGTCAACGACGCCGTCAAGGCCGCCGACGTGGTCATGATCCTGTTGCCCGACGAGCAAATCGCCGAGGTGTACAACCAAAACGTCGCCCCTCACATCAAGCAGGGCGCGTCGCTGGCGTTTGCGCACGGCTTCAACGTGCACTACAACCAGGTGGTGCCGCGCGCCGACCTGGATGTGTGGATGGTTGCGCCCAAGGCGCCCGGCCACACCGTGCGCAGCACCTATTTGCAAGGCGGCGGCGTGCCGCACCTGGTGGCGGTGCACCAGGATCGCTCCGGCAAGGCGCGTGACCTGGCGCTGAGCTACGCCATGGCCAACGGGGGTGGCAAGGCTGGCATCATCGAAACCACCTTCAAGGAAGAGACCGAGACCGACCTGTTCGGCGAACAGGCCGTGCTGTGCGGCGGCGCGGTCGAGCTGGTCAAGATGGGCTTCGAAACCCTGGTCGAAGCCGGCTACGCGCCCGAGATGGCCTACTTCGAGTGCCTGCACGAGTTGAAGCTCATCGTCGATCTGATGTACGAGGGCGGCATCGCCAACATGAACTACTCGATCTCCAACAACGCGGAGTTCGGTGAGTACGTGACCGGCCCCGAGGTGATCAACGAGGAGTCGCGCAAGGCCATGAAGCGCGCGCTCGAGCGCATCCAAAACGGCGACTACGCCAAGATGTTCATCCAGGAGGGGCGCCTGAACTACCCCAGCATGACCGCGCGCCGGCGCAACCTGGCGGCGCACCCGATCGAAGTGGTCGGGGCCCAACTGCGCGCGATGATGCCCTGGATCGCCAAGAACAAGCTGGTCGATCAAAGCCGCAACTGATGCGCGCCCGTGCCGCAGCCGTGCTGCGGGCGGCTACACTGTGAGCCAAGCCGACCCTGCGCAGGGCCGGCTTGGCTTGATGGTTTTTTGAGGGCATGTTGGACACATCTGAGACCCCGCAAAGCGGCGAGCCCGTGCGCCGCCCCAAAGGCATCTACCTGTTGCCGAACCTGGTCACGCTGGCGGCCTTGTTCGGCGGCTTTTATGCCATTGTGATGGCGATGAACGGCCGCTACGACCTGGCCACCAGCGGCATCTTCGTGGCGATGGTGCTCGACAGCCTGGACGGCCGCATTGCGCGCCTGACGCACACGCAAAGCGCTTTTGGCGAGCAGATGGACTCGCTGTCGGACATGGTGTCCTTTGGCGCGGCGCCGGCGCTGGTGGCCTACGAATGGGCGTTGCGCGACCTTGGGCGCTGGGGGTGGATCGCCGCGTTCGTCTACTGTGCCTGTGCGGCGCTGCGGCTGGCGCGTTTCAACGTCAACACCCATGTGGTGGACAAGCGCTATTTCCAGGGCCTGCCGTCGCCCGCGGCGGCGGCGTTGGTGGCGGGCTTCATCTGGCTGGCCACGGACGCCGGCCACGATGGCGATGGGCTGCAGTGGGTGGTGTTTGCGCTCACCCTCTACGCGGGCCTGACGATGGTGACCAATGTGCCCTTCTACAGCTTCAAGGACGTCAGCCTCAAGCGCAGCGTGCCCTTTGCCACGCTGGTGCTCATCGCCCTGGGTATTGCGATCATCAACATCCACCCGCCGACGGTGTTGTTTGCGCTGTTCGTGCTCTATGGCTTGTCTGGCTACGTGGTCTATGCCGTGCGCAAGTCCAAGGGCAAACCGGTCAGCGTGGTCAGCACCTCCACCGACGAGCCGGACGAGCGCGGGCTGCACGAGTGAGCACGGCGCGCGTCCTTGTGTTACATTGGCAGGCATGGATCGCCTGACGCTGCGCCTACTGTGCCTACCCGACTGCGGGCAGGCGGTGTAGCGCGCGTTCCTTCACCCCACGGCCCGCAAGCCCCCGCTGCGGGCCGTTTGCTTTGTTGGCTGCGCATGGGGCACGGGCACCGCCCTTCGCAGGAGTATCGCCATGACGGACAAACTCATCATTTTCGACACCACCTTGCGCGACGGCGAGCAATCGCCCGGCGCTTCGATGACCAAGGACGAAAAGCTGCGCATCGCGCGCCAGCTCGAGCGGCTGCGGGTGGATGTGATCGAGGCCGGGTTTGCCGCCAGCTCCAACGGCGACTTCGAGGCCGTCAAAGCCATCGCCGACACGATCAAGGACTCGACGGTGTGCTCGCTGGCACGCGCCAACGACCGCGACATCGCGCGCGCAGCCGAGGCGCTGCGTGGGGCCCAACGGGCGCGCATCCACACCTTCATCGCCACGTCGCCGCTGCACATGGAAAAAAAGCTGCGCATGACACCCGAGCAGGTGCTGGAGCAGGCCAAGCAGGCGGTGCGCTACGCGCGCAACCTGTGTGACGACATCGAGTTTAGCCCCGAGGATGGCTACCGCAGCGAAATCGATTTTCTGTGCCGGGTGCTGGAGACGGTGATCGCGCAGGGCGCCACCACCATCAACATTCCGGATACGGTCGGCTACGCGGTGCCGGAGCTCTACGGCCAGTTCATCAAGACGTTGCGCGAGCGCATTCCCAACTCCGACAAGGCGATCTGGTCGGTGCACTGCCACAACGACCTGGGCATGGCCGTGGCCAACTCGCTGGCGGGGGTCAAGATCGGCGGGGCGCGTCAGGTGGAGTGCACCATCAACGGCCTGGGCGAGCGTGCCGGCAACTGCTCGCTCGAAGAAGTGGTGATGGCGGTCAAGACGCGGCGCGACTATTTCGGGCTGGAGGTTGGCATCGACACCACGCAGATCGTGCCGGCCAGCCGCATGGTCAGCCAAACCACGGGCTTCGTCGTGCAACCCAACAAGGCGGTGGTGGGCGCCAATGCCTTTGCGCACGCCAGCGGCATTCACCAGGATGGGGTGCTCAAGGCGCGCGATACCTACGAGATCATGCGCGCCGAGGACGTGGGCTGGAGCACCAACAAAATCGTGCTGGGCAAGCTCTCCGGGCGCAATGCGTTCAAGCAGCGCCTGCAGGAGTTGGGCATCGAGATGGAGTCCGAGAGCGAGCTCAACACCGCCTTTGCCAAGTTCAAGGAGCTGGCCGATCGCAAGGCGGAAATCTTCGACGAGGACATCCTGGCCCTGGTCAGCGACGAGAGCGTCACACCGGAAAAGGAGCAGTACGGCCTGGTGTCGTTGTCGCAGCGCTCGGAGACGGGGGAGCGCCCGCACGCGCGCGTGGTCTTCACCATCGACGGCAAGGAGTACGTTGGCGAAGCCGACGGCAACGGACCGGTGGATGCCTCGATCAAGGCCATCGAGTCCCATGTCAAGAGCGGCGCGGAGCTGTTGCTGTACTCGGTCAACGCGATCACCAGCGGCTCCACCGAGTCGCAGGGGGAGGTGACCATCCGCCTGCAGCACGGCGGGCGCGTGGTCAATGGCGTCGGGGCCGATCCGGACATCGTGGTGGCCTCGGCCAAGGCGTATCTGGCGGCGCTGACCAAGCTGCACAGCAAGGTCGAGCGCGTCGCTGCTCAGGGCTGAGCGGCAGGCGCTGGCGGTCGCCGCCGTGGCGCGACCGCCGTGACCCGCGGATGTTGCCAAAAAGTCTCAAAAAATTTACGCAAGGCGCTGTGCGGCGTCGCCTTTTTTCCTGCGGCTCTTCTATACTCGTGCAATCGTCGAGTCGTAGGGAAGCGGCAGCATGAAAAACCGTTGGTCTTGGGCAGGCTGCGTGGCGGCGTGTGTGTGGGCGGTCATCGGCTGGGTGGCGCCGGCAACGGGGGCGGAGGCGGCGACGACCACGGTGCGCGCCAAGGTCGAGCGCAAGGTGGCGACCCAGGTGCGACGCCAGGCTGCCGCCCCTCAACGCGCCGAGGCGCGCCGGCGCGCCGTCCGCAAGGCCGCCGCGCCGCGCGCGGTGTCGAAGGTCGTGCACCGTGCCACGCCAGCCGCGGCGATGGCCGGTGCCGGCGTGGCCAGCGCGGCGGCGCTGACCCCGTCGCGGGGCGTGGCGCATGACGACAGCCTGCCGCTGGACCCCTCGCGGCTGCATTCCAATGCGGTGCTCGTCATCGACCGCGACACCAACGCGGTGCTGCTGGGCAAAAACGACGGCGCGGTGTTGCCGATTGCCTCGATCACCAAGCTGATGACCGGCCTGGTGATCGCCGACGCCGGGCTGCCGATGGACGAGATGATCACCATCACCGAGGACGATGTCGATCGCCTCAAGGGCAGCGGCTCGCGCCTGGCCGTTGGCACCCGGCTCTCGCGTGCCGAGGCGCTGCATCTGGCGCTCATGGCGAGCGAAAACCGGGCCGCGCACGCCTTGGGGCGCACGTACCCTGGTGGCGTGCCCGCGTTCGTCGCGGCCATGAACCGCAAGGCCGCCCAGTTGGGTATGAACGCCACGCGCTTCGTCGAGCCCACCGGGCTGTCCAGCGACAACCAATCCAGCCCGCGCGATCTGGCGCGGCTGGTGGCGGTGGCGGCCGAGCGGCCCATGCTGCGCGAGCTGACCACCTCGCCCGAGTACGAACTGGCCAGCGGCCGGCGCGTGGTGCACTTCCGCAACAGCAACAAACTGGTGCGTGAGAGCGATTGGGACATCCTGTTGCAAAAGACCGGCTACATCCGCGAGGCCGGCCGCTGCGTGGCCATGCAGGTTCGGCTGGCGGGGCGGGACCTGATCATGGTGCTGATGGACGCCGCCAATTCGTCAGCGCGCTGGACCGACGCCGAGCGGCTGCTGCGCTGGCTGGAGCGCTCGTTGCTCCCGGGCACGGACCGCTCGGGCGAGGCGGCGCTGCCCGGGCGGGTGTCGCAGCGCGATGCCCTGCCGTCGCCGGGCGGGCGAGCGTTCGACGTCGAGGGCTGATCCCCGGACGGGGGTGGCGCGTCCGCCGCTTACGGCGTGCGTGCGCGGTGCCCCAGCGCCCGGCTGATGTGGGCGGCGGTGGCCTGCAGCTTGGGCAGCCAGCTCTCGTCGATGCGGTTGGCGGGCGCGGAAATCGACAACCCCGCCACCAGCCGGCCCTGGTCGTCGTAAATGCCGGCGGCCATGCAGCGCACGCCGGGCTCGAGCTCCTCGTTGTCGCGCGCCACCCCCAGGCGGCGGCACAGGGCCAGCTCTTTTTCCAGCACGGCCAGCTGGGTGATGCTGTTGGGCGTGTTGCCAGCCAGCCCGGTGCGCGTGGCGTAGGCGCGCAGGCGTTGCGGGTCCTCGTGCGCGAGGAAGAGTTTGCCGACCGAGGTCAGGTGCAGCGGTGCACGGCCGCCGATGGCGCGCACGACTTGCATGCCGGAGCGCTCGCTGTACGCGCGCTCGATGTAGACGATTTCATCGCCCTGACGCACGCTCAGGTTGACCGGCTGTTGGATCAGGCGGTGCAGCTCGCGCATCGGACCCAGGGCGACTTCACGCACGTCGAGCCGGGCTTTGACGAGGTTGCCCAGCTCGAGCAGGCGCAGGCCCAGCCGGTACATGCCCGGCTCGGGCCGCTCGACAAAGCGCCCAATGGCCAAATCGTTGAGGATGCGGTGCGCGGTCGAAGGGTGCAGCCCGGTTTCCTCGCCCAGGGTCTTGAGCGAAACCGGGTCTTCGTGCCGCGCCAAGGCGTCGAGCACCATGAACATGCGCTCGAGCACTTGCACACTGGGGCGTGTGGAGGGTGGGGTATCCGGGTTGCGCATGGCCTCGCTGTCGTGGCGAGACGCCATTTTACGAGATGAAATCGCGCCGTTTCCCGCGCGGTGCGGTGGGGTGGGGGTGACAGCGCCACGCCAGCCCGGTTTTGGGGTTCAGAGGGCCAGGCGCCACTGGCCGTCCTGGTAGAGCTCGTGCGGTCGAAAGCGCACCTTGTAGGCCATCTTGGGGCTGTCCGCGATCCAATAGCCCAGGTACACGTAAGGCAGGTGCAGCCGGCGCGCCTGCTCGATTTGCCACAGCACGCTATAGGTCCCCAGCGATCCCGGCCAGTCGGGGTCGTAGAAGGTGTAGACCGCCGACAGCCCGTCGTCGATGAGGTCGATGAGCGCGACCATGACCAGGGGCTCGGGGCTGCCGGGCGGCGCCGGTGCGCGGAATTCGACCAGGCGCGAGTTGACGTGGCTTTGCAGCAGGAATTGGCTGTACTGCTCGACGTTGTCGTGGTCCATGCCGCCGCCGGGGTGGCGGCTGCGCTGGTAGCGCAGGTACAGCGCATAGTGCTCAGGCGCAAAGCCCGGCCGCATGACCCGCTCGCGCAACGTGCCATGGTCGCGCCAGGCGCGTCGCTGGCTGCGGTTGGGCACGAACTCGGCCGCGCGCACGCGCAGCGGTATGCAGGCTTGGCAGCCGTCGCAGTGCGGGCGGTAGGTGAACAGACCGCTGCGCCGAAAGCCGCTGGCCACCAGGCGGGAGTAGGTCTCCCCTTGGATGAGGTGGCTGGGTGTGGCCACCTGCGAGCGCGCGAGCCGCTGCGGCAAATAGCTGCACGGGTAAGGCGCCGTGGCGTAGAACTGCACGGCGGTCAGGGGCAGTTCCTGTAAGCGGGTCACGGGGCAGCGGCAGGGTTCACGGGCGGTCTGTGGGCAGCAACGGCGCACCGGGCCACAACTGTTGCCAGTATAGGCAATCCCAGCGCCACGTGGGGGCCGGGGCCGCGCAGGCGTGCTGGATGGCGCGCACGAAGTCGTGGCGGGGTTCCTCGGCCGCGCCAAGCGAGGCCAGGTGCCGGGTGGCTTGCTGGCAGTCGATCAGCGGCACGCCCCAGGCACGGCAGGCGGCCACCAAGGCCGCCAACGCCATTTTGGAGGCGTCACGCCGCCAGCTGAACATCGACTCGCCAAACACCGCGCGGCCGATGTTGACCAGGTACAGGCCCCCCACCAGTTTCCCCTCCCACCAGGCTTCGACGCTGTGCGCGTGGCCGGCGCGGTGCAGGGCACGGTAGGCCTCTTGCATCGGGGGCACGATCCAGGTGCCGTCTTGCCCCGGACGCGGTGTGTGGGCGCAGGCGGCGATCACGGCGTCGAAGGCGCTGTCGATGCGGATGTCGAGCTGGCCACGGCGCAGGCCGGCGCGCAGCGCCTTGCGCAGCGAGTCGTGCAGGCGAAACCGCGCCGGCCGCAGCACCATGCGGGGGTCCGGGCTCCACCACAACACCGGCTGCTCGGCGCCAAACCAGGGGAAGATGCCGTGCCGATACGCGCGCAGCAAGGTGTCCACGTCCAGCGCGCCGCCGGCGGCCAGCAACCCCGGGATGGGGTCACGCGCGCCCCATGCCTGCTCGACGGGCGGAAACGGATCCCCGGGTTCGAGCCAGGGCAGGGGGGCGGCGCGGCTCATGGGCGGGGGGTGCGCGCAACGCGCCGAGGCGCGGTGGCGGGGGATGCCGGTGGCTTAGCATCCGCCCCGGCGTTGCGGCGGGCGTGGTCGCACCACGCGGCCACCGTGCAGGTGGTGCAGCGCGGGGCGCGCGCCGTGCACACGTAGCGCCCGTGCAGGATCAGCCAGTGGTGCGCATCGCGCAAAAAACGCTGCGGCACCCGTGCCAACAGCGCCTGCTCCACCTGCAGCGGGGTTTTGCCTGGGGCCAGCCCGGTGCGGTTGGCGACGCGGAAGATGTGGGTGTCCACGGCGATGGTCGGCTCGCCAAATGCCACGTTGAGGATCACATTGGCCGTTTTGCGGCCGACACCGGGCAGCGCCTCCAGCGCAGCCCGATCGCGCGGCACCTCGCCCCCGTGGCGCTCCAGCAAAAGCTGGCAGGTCTGCAGCAGGTGGCGCGCTTTGCTGCGGTACAGCCCAATGGTGCGGATGTGGGCCTCCAACCCCGCCTGCCCCAGCGCGAGGATGGCCTGCGGCGTGTTGGCCACGGCAAACAGCCGCCGCGTGGCCTTGTTGACGCTCACGTCCGTGGCCTGGGCGCTCAGCAGCACCGCCACGAGCAGCTCGAACGCACTCGTATACTCGAGCTCGGTCTGCGGATGGGGGCGTGCGGCCTGCAAGGTCGAAAAGAATGCCTCGATGTCACGCGGTGTCATGGTGGGGGCAGCGCCGGAGGGCGCCGTCCTGCAATGCAAGGAGTGTTCATGAGCGATTGTGCCGCGAGCGAGCCGGTGCGTCTGGCCGAGCGTCTCAACCACGTCGAGACATCGGCCATCCGGGAGCTGTTCAAGCTGCTGGGCAAGCCGGGCATCATCAGCTTTGCCGGCGGGTTTCCGGATGCGGCGCTGTTCGACGTGGACGGCATCCGCGAGGCGACGCTGGCGGCACTGGACAGCCAAGCCGGCGCGGCGCTGCAGTACGGTGCGACCGAAGGCTTGGACGCGCTGCGCGAGCAGCTCGCCGCCTTCATGGCCGGCAAGGGCGCGCGCGACGTGACCGCCACCGACCTGATCGTGACCACCGGCAGCCAGCAGGCGCTGGATTTGATTGGCAAGGCGCTCATTTCGCCGGGTGACAAGGTCATCGTCGAGGCACCGACGTTCCTGGCCACGATCCAGTGCTTCAAGCTCTATGGGGCCGAGCTGATCACGGTGCCGGTGGACGATCAGGGCGCCGATGTGGAGGCGCTCGAGCGCCTGATCGCGCAGCACCGGCCCAAGTTCGTCTACCTGATCCCGACCTTTGGCAACCCGAGTGGCGCGCAAATGAGCCTGGAGCGCCGCCGCCGCGTGCTGGAGCTGGCGGTGCGCACGCGCACGCTGGTGGTCGAAGACGACCCCTATGGCGACCTGTACTTCGACGTCCCGCCGCCGCCCAGCCTGCTGGCACTCAGCCACGAGGTGCCGGGCGGCCGGGCCTGCCTGGTGCACTGCGGCAGCCTGAGCAAGGTGCTCTCGCCCGGGCTGCGCATCGGCTGGATGGTGGCGCCGCCCCTGCTGCTGGCCAAGGCCACGATGTGCAAGCAGTTCAGCGACGCGCACACCAGCACCTTTGCCCAGGCCACGGCGGCGCAGTACCTGGCCAGCGGCCGCATGCCGGCGACGCTGCAGCGCGTGCGTGGCATTTATGCACAGCGCGCCGCCGCCATGGTGCAGGCGCTGCAGCAGACCTTGGGCGCGGCGATCGATTTCGTGCCGCCGCGCGGCGGGCTGTTCGTGTGGGCGCGCTTGACGGGTGCCGGCGGCGGTCCGACCGACGCCGTGGCGTTGGCGCAGCGCGCGATCGCGCACGGGGTGGCTTTTGTGCCTGGCGCGCCCTTCTTTGCGCGCGATCCCGACGTGGCCACGCTGCGGCTGAGCTTTGCCACCGTGGACGAGGAACGCATCCGCGAAGGGGTGCGCCGGCTGGCCGCGGCGCTGCACGGATGACACGCGGGGTCTAGCCCGCCCACCACAGGCGCAGCCGCATGCCCCAGCCGGTGGTGTAGCCGACCGTGACGTGGCGCAGGCGGTTGGCGCCGTCGAGCACGGCAAACACTGGGACGGAGCTCCAGCCATGTGCTGCCGCGATGCGCCCATCGGTGTCGAGCAGCGTGACCCACGGCAAGCCGCGCTGGCGCAGGTGCGCGCGCACGCTGGCGGCGTTGCCGCTGCGGGTGGCCACGGTGACGACGGGGTGGGTGGCGGCCAGCGCGGTGACGGTGCTCTCTTCGGCGCGGCAAATGCTGCACCAGGTGGCCCACACGTGCAGCGCCAGCGGCGCGTGCGCGTCCAGACCGAGCTGGGCGCGCAGGTCCTGCCAGGTGCCGCGGCCCTCGGTCCCGTCGGGCAGCAACCAGGCCAAGGTGCCCGACGGCGCCCAGTGCTCGGGCGTGCCGCGCGTCAGCCACGCCTGCAGCCCCAGGAAAACCCCAAGGGCGAGCGTCAGGGTGACGGCAGCTTCGCGTACAAAATGGCGCATGCGAGCCATGGCGCCATCGTACCGCGTGCCGGCACGCCTTTTACCGTCCCGAGGAGATTGACCCCATGACCACCCCGACCAAATTTTTGCTACAGGAAAGCCAGATGCCCAAATACTGGTACAACATCGCGGCGGACCTGCCCAAGGCCCCGCCGCCGGTGCTGCACCCGGGGACGCTGCAGCCCGTCGGGCCCGACGACTTGGCGCCGCTGTTCCCCATGGAGCTGATCCTGCAGGAGGTCAGCACCGAGCGGGAAATCGAAATCCCCGAACCGGTGCGCGAAATCTACCGCCTGTGGCGGCCCAGTCCGCTGTTTCGCGCCCACCGGCTGGAAAAGGCGCTGGGCACGCCGGCCAAGATCTTCTACAAGTACGAGGGCGTCAGCCCCGCCGGCAGCCACAAGCCCAACACCGCGGTGCCACAGGCGTTTTACAACGCCCAGGCGGGGACCAAGCGCCTGACCACCGAGACGGGCGCGGGCCAGTGGGGTACGTCGCTGTCGTTTGCCGGCCAGCTCTTTGGGCTGGAGGTGCTGGTGTTCCAGGTGCGGGTCAGCTATGACCAAAAGCCCTACCGCCGCGCGGTGATGGAAACGTATGGCGCGCGCTGCCTGGCCTCGCCGTCGATGGAAACCGAATATGGCCGGCGCGTGTTGGCGCAGCGCCCCGATCACCCGGGCAGCCTGGGCATCGCGATTTCCGAGGCGGTCGAGCTGGCCGCGCAGCGCGAGGACACCAAGTACGCGCTGGGCTCGGTGCTCAACCACGTGCTGCTGCACCAGACCGTCATCGGCCTGGAAGCGATGGAGCAGCTGCAGATGGCCGATGCCTGGCCGGACGTGATCGTCGGCGCCACGGGGGGCGGCAGCAATTTCGCGGGCATCGCGTTCCCGTTCATCCGCCACGGCTTGCGCGGCGGCGCCAAGCCGCGCATCGTGGCGGTGGAGCCGGCCGCGTGCCCGTCGCTGACACGCGGCAAGTACGCCTACGACTTTGGCGACACCGCGCACCTGACGCCGCTGACCAAGATGCACACCCTGGGCTCGACCTTCACGCCGCCGCCGTTCCACGCCGGCGGGCTGCGCTACCACGGCATGGCGCCGCTGGTGTCGCACCTCAAAGAGCTGGGGTTGATCGAGGCCGTTGCCTACACGCAGACGCAATGCTTCGAGGCGGGCGTGCTGTTTGCGCGCAGCGAGGGCATCGTGCCAGCGCCCGAAGCCAACCACGCGGTCAAAGGCGCGATCGAGGAGGCGCTGCGCTGCAAGCGCGAGGGCCGCAGCGAAACCATCCTGTTCAACCTCTGCGGCCACGGCCACTTCGACATGGCGGCGTACCAGAAGTACTTTGCCGGTGAGCTCAGCGACGAAACCTACGACGAGCGCGAGCTGGCCATGGCGCTGTCGGGGCTGCCCAGCGTGCCGGAGCCGGCGTAAGACGAGGGGAGGCGGCATGAGGCGGCAGCCACGCTTGGCCAGCCCGCACAGGCATAGGAGGGTGCAGCGGTGGTGCTGAACTCGCTGTCCGTGCGGCTGTGGCTGCTCGTGCTGGCGACGGTGCTGCCCATGCTGGCGATGTCGGTGCTCGACCATCGCCGCGCGCACCAGGCGGCACGCCAGGCGCTGCGCGACGAAATCCGCGCGGTTTACCTGGCGGTGCAAACGCGCGAGGCGCAGGCGCTGGACGAGGTGCGCACCGCCTTGCGTTTGATGGCGCGTGCCAATGATTTGCAAGAGCGCGACCCACTGGCGTGCAGCGGGTTGGCCGCGCGTCTGCTGCTGACGTTCGACCGCTTCAACAACCTGGGCGCGGTGCTGCCCGATGGCATGGTGTTTTGCAGCGGCCGGCCCCTGCCGCCCGGTTCGCCGTCGGTGTCGGTGGTGGATCGGCAATGGTATGTCGAGGCGCTTGCGGCCAACGACCTCACGCGTGCCGAGGTGGTGATTGGCCGCATCAGCGGCCAGCCCGGGCTCGTGTTCGGCTACCCGGTGCGCCGGCCGGACGGGCAATTGCACGTCCTGCTGTTTGCGGCGCTGCAGCGCGAGTGGTTTGCGGCCATGCAGGATACGCTGCGCTTGCCCGAGGGGTGGCGGGTGACGGTCGTCGATGCCCAGGGGGTGCCGTTGACGGACGCCGCGCCAGCCCGCGAGCGCCAGCCGCTGCCGCTGTGGAGCCGCCTGCAGCCCCTGGCGGGGCGCGCGCCAGACGAGAGCGAGGACGCGTTTCATGAGCTGCGCGATGCGCAGGGGCGCCGGCTCGTGGGGTTGCTGCCGTTGCGGTTTGCGCACCAGCCCCTGTACGTCGTGCTGGAGGCGCCGCTGGAGCGCACGCTGTCGGCCATCGACGACACGCTGCTGCGTCGCCTGGCCCTGCTGGCGGTGCTGGTGGTGGGGGTCGTGGCGTTGGCGCGGCTGCAGGTGCACCGGCTGGTGGAGCGCTGGCTGGCGCGTTTGCAGACCGCGGTGGCGGACGTGGCCGCAGGGCGCCGCGACGTGGTGCTCACGCCACGCTCGCCGCTGGTGGAGTTTGCCGCGGTCGAGACCGGGCTGGAGCGCATGGTGCAGGCGCTGGGGCGCAGCGAGTCCGAGCTGCGCCTGCTGCAAACCGCCATCGAGCAAAGTCCGCAAAGTGTGGTCATCACCGACGCCGCGGCCAACATCGTGTACGTCAACCGGGCGTTCGAGCGCATCAGCGGCTACCCCGCGCACGAGCTGCTCGGCCGCAACCCGCGCCTGCTCAACCGGGGGCGCACGCCGCGCAGCACCTACACCGAGATGTGGGCCACGCTGACCAGCGGGCAGTGTTGGAGCGGGGTGTTTCACAACACCCGGCGCGATGGCACACCCTACGACGAGGAGGTCACGATCGCGCCGGTGCGCGACGCCAACGGCACGGTCACGCACTACGTCGGCATCAAGGTGGATGTCACCGAGCGCCTCAAGGCGCAGCAGCGCGTGCACGAGCTGTCGTACTACGACCAGCTCACCGGGCTGCCCAACCGGGCGCTGTTGCTCGATCGTCTGCGCCAGAGCGTGCTGTCGCTGCGGCGACACGGCGGCAGCGGGGCGTTGCTGCTGGTGGACATCGACCGCTTCAAGCACATCAACGATGTGCTCGGCCACGATGCGGGCGACGCCGTGCTGCGCGAGATGGCGCAGCGCCTGCAGCAGGCGGTGCGGCACGAGGACACCGTGGCGCGCCTGGGCGACGATGCCTTTGCCGTGGTTCTGTCGGATCTCTCGGACCATCCGGCGCTGGCGGCGGCGCATGCCGAACGCCTGGCGCACAAGCTGCAGGCCGAGATGCTGCGCCCCTTTGCGCCGCCGGGCGCGCCCCAGCCGTACTACGCCACCGTCAGCATCGGCCTGACGGTGTTCTCCGGGGCCGAGGTCACGCCCGAATCGCTGCTCAAGCAGGCCGAGGTGGCGCTGTTTCGCGTCAAGGAGGAGGGGCGCAACGGCCTGCGCTTCTACCACGACTCGATGCAGGAGGCGGTGCGCGAGCGCGTGGCGATCGAGCAAGGGCTGCGCGAGGCGCTGGTGCACGAGCGCTTTCGGCTCCACCTGCAGCCGCAGGCGGATGCGACGGGCCGCATCGTCGGTGCCGAGGTGCTGTTGCGCTGGTTGCGCGACGACGGGCAGTTGGTTGCGCCGGGTGTCTTCATCGACATCGCCGAAGAGACGGGGCTGATCGTGCCGATTGGCCGCTGGGTGCTGCGCCAGGCGTGCGAACTGCTGGCCCGCTGGGACTCCATGCCGCGCGCGGGGACGCCGCAGTCGCCGCTGGCGTTGTCGGTCAACGTGAGCTCGCGCCAATTTCGCCAGCCGGACTTCGTCGACGACGTGCTGGCCATCGTGCGCGCCAGCGGCGCCGATCCGCGCCGCCTGGTGCTGGAGGTCACGGAAAGCGTCTTCCTCGGCGATCTGGACGACTCGGCGCGCCGCTTGCAGGCGCTGCGCGCCCATGGCATCCAGATTTCGCTGGACGATTTCGGCACCGGGTATTCGTCGCTGTCGTACCTGCGCTCGCTGCAGGTGGACGAAGTCAAGATCGACCAGTCCTTCGTGCGCTCGATGCTGCACGACCGCGGCAGCGACGCCATCGTGCGCGCGGTGATCGCGCTGAGCAACACGCTGGGTTTGCGCACCGTGGCCGAAGGGGTGGAGACGCCGCAGCAGCGCGACTACCTGCTCGAACAGGGTTGTCGGGTCTTGCAGGGGTATCTGATTGGCCGGCCCACGCCGTGCGAGCAGTGGGCGTCGGCGCTGCCACCGCCCGCCAGCGGCGCCGAGCCGGGCTGAGCGCGGCGCTTACGGTTGCACCACCTCCAACAAGCGGTCGAGCCCGCCCATGTCGATGGCCACCTTGGCCTGCAGGCGTACTTTGGGCTTGGCGCGGTAGGCCACCGACAAACCGGCAGCGGCCATCATCTCCAGGTCGTTGGCGCCATCGCCCATGGCGATGGCCTGCGCCGGTGTGCAGCCGATCAGGTCACACGCCTGCAACAGGGTACGGCGTTTTTCGGCACCGTCGCAGATGTCGCCCCAGCTCTGCTCGAGCAGCCGGCCGCTGAGGCGGCCGTCGACCACCTCGAGCTGGTTGCTGCGCGCAAAGTCCAGCGCCAGCCGCTCGCGCAGCCGGTCGGTAAAAAAGGTAAAGCCACCGCTGACCAGCAGCACCTTCAGCCCCGCGCCCTTGCAGGCCAGCACCAGTTCGGCTGCGCCAGGGTTGAGTTTGAGGCGCTGGCGATAGACCTGCTCCAGGTGCTCCACCGGCACGCCCGCCAGCAGCGCGACGCGCCGGCGCAGGCTCTCTTTGTAGTCGGGGATCTCGCCGCGCATCGCGGCCTCGGTGATCGCGGCCACCTCGGCCTTGCGGCCGGCGGCGTCGGCGATTTCGTCCACGCACTCGATGTTGATGAGCGTGGAGTCCATGTCGAAGGCGATCAGCTTGAAGTCGCGCAGGCGCAGCGGGGGGGTGATGCCCTGGATGCTCAGGCCGGGGGCGATTTCGGTCAGTGGGTTCATGGCAGTCAGCGGGGGCGAAGGCGCCCGCGAGTATAGAGAGAAACCCGCCGCGGGTGCCGGTGTCGTGTCGGCCCGGGACGGACGTTTGCAACGGGCGTTGCGGCCGGCCTCAATAGGCGACGTAGCGCCCGGGCTTGTGGTTGATGGCCAGCGTGAAGTTCATCAGCGCCGCCCCCAGCACCGACAATGCCAGCTGCCAGCCGCCCACCCACGGCACGGCCAGCAGCAGGATGGCGCCGTCGATGGCGAGCTGCACCGCCCCCGCGCGCCAGCCAAAGCGCTCCTGCAGCCACAGCACGAGGGTGTTGAAGCCGCCCAAGCTGGCGCGGTGCCGAAACAGGATGATGAAGCCCACCCCGATGAGCAGGCCGCCGGCCACGGCGGCAAACAGCGGGTGCACCCGCTGCAGCGCCAGCCAATGCGGCATGGCCTCGGTCAGGATGGCCAGCAGGCCCACCGCCAACACCGTTTTGAGCGTAAACGCCGGGCCCAGGCGCACCCAGGCCAGGGCGTAAAACGGCAGGTTGATGGCAAACACCAGCGCGCCAAAGGGCCAGCCGGTGGCGTAGTGCAGCACGAACGCCAGCCCCACGGTGCCGCCGGTGACGAAGCCGGCGTGCCGAAACAGCACCAGCCCCAGTGCGACGATGAGGGTGCCGGTCAGCAGCGCCTGGGCGTCGTCGAACCAGGTGTGGCGCTCGGCCACCAGGGGCGTATCGGCGGTTGCCGGGGTGGGGGATGGGGTGGTCATCGGGCGTTCGGGCGGAGGGTCACTCAGGCATCGGCGCCAGGCAACAGGTGGCGCAGCACGTCGCGGATGAGCTGCACACGCTGGCGCGGCTCGGCCAATGCGCGCTCGATCTTGAGGCGGTCCTGGCCGGCCAGCTTGATGTGGCGGTTCTTTTGCACCAGCTCGATGATGCGCATCGGGTCCACGGGCGGGTTGGGGCCAAAGGTCAGCAGGGCGTGGGTGGGCGTGGCATCGATTTTGACCACGCCGCAGCGCGCCGCCAGCACCCGCAGCCGGTGCACGTCGATCAGGTTTTGCGCCGCCGGCGGCAGTTTGCCAAAGCGGTCGACGATTTCTTCGACCAAGGCGTCGAGCTGCGCGTGCGTCTTGGCGGTGGCGAGCTTTTTGTAGAAGCTCAGCCGCAGGTGCACATCGCCGCAGTAGTCCTGCGGCAGCAGGGCGGGCGCGTGCAGGTTGATCTCGGTGGTGGCGGCCAGCGGCTTGAGCAGGTCGGGCTCCTTGCCCTCGCGCAGGCTGCGCACGGCCTCGGCCAGCATCTCGTTGTAGAGCTGAAAGCCCACCTCGGTGATGTTGCCGCTTTGCGCTTCGCCCAGCACCTCGCCGGCGCCGCGGATTTCCAGGTCGTGCATGGCCAGGTAGAACCCGCTGCCGAGTTCTTCCATCTGCTGGATCGCTTCCAGCCGCTGCGCGGCCTGCTTGGTCAGGCCCTGCATGTCGGGCACCAGCAGGTAGGCGTAGGCCTGGTGGTGGCTGCGGCCCACGCGCCCGCGCAGCTGGTGCAGCTGCGCCAAGCCAAACTTGTCGGCGCGGCTGATGACGATGGTGTTGGCCGTGGGCACGTCGATGCCGGTTTCGATGATGGTCGAGCACAGCAGCAGGTTGAAGCGCTGCGCCACGAAGTCGCGCATGACGCGCTCGAGCTCGCGCTCGGGCATCTGGCCATGGGCGATGGCGATGCGCGCCTCGGGCAGGAGCTTTTCGAGCTGGGCGCGGCGGTTTTCGATCGTCTCCACCTCGTTGTGCAGGAAGTACACCTGCCCGCCGCGTTTGAGCTCGCGCAGCACCGCCTCGCGGATGACGCCGTGGTTTTCCTCGCGCACGAAGGTTTTGATGGCCAGGCGCCGCTGCGGCGCCGTGGCGATCACCGACAGGTCGCGCAGGCCCTCCAGCGCCATGCCCAGTGTGCGCGGGATGGGGGTGGCGGTGAGGGTGAGCACGTCCACCTCGGCGCGCAGGGCCTTGATCGCCTCCTTGTGGCGCACGCCAAAGCGGTGCTCCTCGTCGATGATGAGCAGGCCGAGGTTTTTGAATTTCGTTTTTTCGCTGAGCAGCTTGTGCGTGCCCACCACGATGTCGATGCTGCCGTCTTCCAGCCCTTTGAGGGCGGCGGCGATTTCCTTGGCGGTGCGAAAGCGGCTCATCTCGGCGATGCGCACCGGCCACTTGGCAAAGCGGTCCTTGAGGGTTTGGTAGTGCTGCTCGGCCAGCAGCGTGGTGGGCGCCAAAAACGCCACCTGTTTGCCGCCGGTGACCGCGACGAAGGCCGCGCGCAGCGCCACCTCGGTCTTGCCAAAGCCCACATCGCCGCACACCAGCCGGTCCATGGGGCGTGGGCTGATCATGTCCTGGATGACGGCGTGGATGGCGGCACGCTGGTCCGGTGTTTCCTCGAAGCCGAAGTCGTTGGCGAAGGCCTCGTAGTCCTTGGCGTCGAAGCGGAAGGCGTGCCCGGCGCGCGCGGCGCGGCGGGCGTAGACGTCCAGCAGCTCGGCGGCGGTGTCGCGCACCTGCTCGGCGGCCTTGCGCCGGGCCTTGTCCCACTGGCCGCTGCCCAGGCGGTGCAGCGGGGCCTCGTCGGCGCTGACGCCGGTGTAGCGGCTGATCAGGTGCAGCTGCGACACCGGCACATAGAGTGTGGCCTGCTGCGCATACTCCAGGTGCAAAAATTCCTGCAGCGCCGGGGTGCCGTCGGGGTTTTTCTCGCCCAAGTCCAGGTTGACCAGGCCGCGGTAGCGGCCGATGCCGTGTTGGGCGTGGACCACCGGGTCGCCGATTTGCAGCTCGCTCAAATCCTTGATGAGCGCCTCGACGTCGCTGACCTGCTCTTGCTTGCGGCGCCGGCGCAGCGTGGGGCCGGCGGCAAACAGTTCGGTCTCGGTCACGAGCTCGAGGCCCGCCTCGGGCCAGGCAAAGCCGGCGGCCAGGGGCGCCGTGGCGATGCCCACGCGCTCGGCGCTGGCGCGAAACGCGGCCAGGTCGTCAAAGCCCGGCGGGTCCAGGCGGCTGGCACGCAAAAAATCCAGCAGGCTTTCGCGCCGGCCCTCGCTTTCGGCCAGGATCAGCACGCGCGCGGGGTTGTGCTGCAGGTGCGCGTGCAGCCGCTGCAGCGGGTCGTCGGCGCCGCGCTGCACGGTCAGGTCGGGCAGCGTGTCGATGACGCCGCGCCAGGCGGCCACCGCCTCCTCGCCGGATGCGGGCCGCAGCGCCCATTGCGCGTGCGGCTTGGCGCGGGCATAAAAGCCCTCGGCATCCAAAAACAGGGTCTCGGGCGGCAACACCGGGCGTTCCGGGTCGCCCTGCATCAAGCGGTAGCGCTCGCGCGTGTCCTGCCAAAAGCGCTGGAAGGCATCCTCCACGTCACCGTGCAGCACCAGCGTCGCGTCTGCGCCCACGTAGTCGAAGACGGTGGCGGTGTCCTCGAAAAACAGCGGCAGGTAGTACTCGATGCCGGCGGTGGCCACGCCGTTGCCGATGTCCTTGTAGAGGCGGCTCTTGGTGGGGTCACCCTCCAGCCACTCGCGCCAGCGGGCGCGAAAGCGCGCGCGCGCCGCCTCGTCCATGGGAAATTCGCGCCCGGGCAGCAGGCGCACCGCCGGCACCGGGTAGAGGCTGCGCTGGGTATCGGGGTCGAAGGTGCGGATGGAGTCGATCTCGTCGTCGAACAGATCGATCCGGTACGGCATGGCCGCCCCCATCGGGAACAGGTCGATGAGTCCGCCGCGCACCGCGTACTCGCCCGGGCTGACCACCTGGGTCACGTGCTGGTAGCCGGCCAGCGTCAGCTGCGCGCGCAGGCGCGCCTCGTCGAGCCGCTGCCCGGTCTGAAACGTGAAGGTGTAGGCAGCCAGGAACGAAGGCGGGGCCAGGCGCGCCAAGGCCGTGGTTGCCGGCACCAGGATCACGTCGGCGCCGTCGTCGGCGCCACGCTGCTGGATGCGCCACAGCGTGGCCAGCCGCTCCGAGATCAGATCCTGGTGCGGCGAGAAGGTGTCGTAGGGCAGGGTTTCCCAGTCGGGAAAGAGGGCGCAGCGCAGCTGCGGCTCGAAAAAGGGCAGCTCGGCCAGCAGCCGCTGGGCGTCGGCGGCGTCGGCGCAGACGATGGCGGTGGGACGGCCCGCGGCTTTGTCGCGGGCGGCCTGGGCGGCCAGCACCAGCGCGTCGGCCGACGCAGGCGGACGCGGCGACTGAAACCTCTTGCCGGGGAGGAGGCGAGGAAGGTCCATGAGGGGCTGCATTCTAGAATCCGCGGCCATGACCGATACCACCGCATGCCCCGATGCCGACCCCGCCCGTGGGGCGGCATGGCCGCAGGACGGCGACGCCGCGCCGCGCTGCTACGCGCTGGTGCCTGCCGCGGGCAGCGGCAGCCGCGCCGGGTTGGCTGGCCCCAAGCAGTACCACCGGCTGGCCGGGCGGCGCGTCATCGACCACACGCTGGCGGCGTTGACGGCGGTGCCGGCGCTGGTGGGCGTGGCGGTGGTGCTGGCGCCCGACGACCCGACCCCGCTGGGCGATGGTGAGCGGGTGCGGGCTTGGCGCGTCGGGGGTGCCACGCGCGCCGAAAGTGTGTTCAACGGTCTGCAGGCGCTGGCCAGCGCCGGGGCGCGCGCGCACGACTGGGTGCTGGTGCACGACGCGGCCCGTTGTCTGGTCCGCCCGGCGGACATCGCGGCGCTGATCGAAGCCTGCCGGGACGACCCCGTGGGCGGCCTGCTGGCCATGCCGCTGGCCGACACGCTCAAGGATGGCGCGTCCGACGGGCGGGTCGAGCACACGCTGCCCCGCGAGGGCAAATGGCTGGCGCAGACGCCGCAGATGTTCCGCCTGGGCGCGTTGCGCGCGGCGCTGCAGCGGCACCAGGCCAGCGGCTTTGCCGGCATCACCGACGAGGCCAGCGCCATCGAGCACGCCGGCGCGCGGCCGCGGCTGGTGCGTGGCCATGCGCAAAACATCAAAGTCACCTATCCGGAGGATTTCGCCGTGGCCGAAGCCTTGCTGCAAGCAGGTGCGGCGCCCGCGTGGCGCGTGGGTGAGGGCTGGGACGTCCACGCGCTGGTGCCCGGGCGCCGCCTGGTGCTGGGGGGTGTGGAGATCCCGTTTGGCCGCGGGCTGCTGGGCCACTCCGACGCCGACGCACTGCTGCACGCGATCACCGATGCGTTGCTGGGCGCAGCCGGCTTGGGCGACATCGGCACCTGGTTTCCGGATACGGACGCGCGTTTTGAAGGCGCGGACTCCGGCCAACTGCTGCAGGCGGTCGCTGCGGCGGTGCGCGAGCGGGGTTGGCAGCCGGTCAATGTCGACGCCACGGTCGTGGCCCAGGCGCCGCGCCTGGGGCCCTACCGGGCGGCCATGCAAGACCGTATCGCGCGCTGTTTGGGTGTGCCGCCGGATGCGGTCAACGTCAAGGCCAAGACCGCCGAGCGCTTGGGCCCGGTGGGGCAGGGTCTGAGCATCGAGGCGCGCGCGGTGGTGTTGCTGCAGCGCCGCGCGGGCACGGCCTGACGCGGGGTTGGCGCCGGCGGCTCATGCCAAGCGCAGGCGCAGCGTGACCTCCAGGCCCCCGCCGTCAGCGTTGCGGAGGGCGCATTCCCCGCCCATGCGCTCGAGCGCGCGGCGCACGATCGCCAAACCCAGGCCGCTGCCGGGTGTGGTGCGCGCGCTTTCGGCCCGAAAGAAAGGGTCGGTCAGGCGTGGCAGCGCGGCCTCGGGCACGCCGGGGCCACGGTCGCTGACGCTGAGCACGACCCACGGGCCTTCGGTGGCGACCTGCACCGTGAGGTGCACCTGGCCGTCGTCGCTGCGGCCGTGCCGGGTGGCGTTTTCAAACAGGTTGGTCAGCACCCGGTGCAGCAGCGTGGGGTCGGCCTGGACGTGCAACCCCGGCGGGGCCTGCACGCGCAGCGCCACGTCCGGGCGCTGCCGGTAGGGGGCGGCGGCGCGCTCGATCGCCGTGGCCAGCGGCGTGGGCGAGGTCACGACGGGCCGCTCGCGCGCATAGTCCAGAAATTGCCCGATGATGGCGTCCACGTCCGCCACGTCATCGGCCATGCGGGCGCGCGTGGCGGCGTCGGGCACCCCCATTTCGATTTCCAGGCGCAGCCGCGCGAGCGGCGTGCGCAAATCGTGCGAGATGCCCGCCAGCATCAGGCGCCGGTCGGTCTCTGCGCGCGCGAGCTGCTCGGCCATGCGGTTGAAGGCGCGGTTGACGCTGGCGATTTCGTGCGTGGCCAGCCGCTCGTCCAGGTGCGCGGTGTCGAACTCGCCTTCACGCACGCGGGCCGCGGCGCGCGCCAGCGCCTGCAAGGGCTGGTTGATCAGGCGCGTGATGACCACCGCCCCGATGAGCGACAGCCCCAGGGCCGACGCCAGCCAGACCAACCACGTCCGTCCCCGCACCGCTTCCAGACGCGAGGGATCGGCCAGCAGCCAGTAACGCTCCCCCTCGATGGCAAAGCCGATCCACAACCCATCGAAGCCGTTGACCTCGCGCGCCACGATGGTGCCCGGCCCGAGCCGGTCCTCCAGCGCCAGCGCCACCCGGTGGCCCACCGAGTCGGGCTCGAACGGGGTGTAGGTGTCGTTGTCGTCGCGCACCGCAATCCGCACGTTTTCTTCGTCCACCAGGGTCTTGACCAGCGCCACGCGCGCGATCGGGTCGGTGTAGATCAGCGCGGCGCGCGTGAGATTGACCAGCGACGCCAGGCCCTGGGCGCTTTGCAGGGCGCGCGGCTCCTGCTCCAGGGTGCGAAAGGTCTGAAACCACGCCAGCACGCTCAGCAGCAACAGCCCCGAGAGCAGCAGAAAGTTGCGCCAAAACAGGCTCATCAGTCGTCCGGCACGAACATGTAGCCCACCCCCCAGACGGTTTGGATGTAGCGCGGGTTGGCCGGGTCGGGCTCGATCAGCTTGCGCAGGCGCGAGACCTGCACGTCCAGGCTGCGGTCAAACGGTTCGAACTCCCGGCCGCGCGCCAGTTGGGCCAGTTTGTCGCGCGACATGGGCTGGCGCGGGTGGCGCACCAGCGCCTTGAGCATGGCGAACTCGCCCGTGGTCAGCGGCACTTCGGCGCCGTCGCGGGTGAGCGTGCGCTGTCCGAGGTCGAAGGTAAACGGCCCAAAGCGCACCACCGCCCGGTCGGCCGCCGCGGCACCCGGCGCCTCCGGTGGCGGGCGGCGGCGCAGCACCGCATGGATGCGCGCCAGCAACTCGCGCGGGTTGAAGGGTTTGGGCAGGTAGTCATCGGCCCCCAGCTCCAGCCCAACGATGCGGTCCACGTCCTCCCCCTTGGCGGTGAGCATGATGATGGGTGTGTGGTCGCCACCGGCGCGCAGGCGGCGGCAGATGGACAAGCCGTCTTCGCCGGGCAACATCAGATCGAGCACGATCAAATCCACGGTATCGCGCAACAGCAGCCGGTCCAGGCGCGCGCCGTCTTCGGCCAGCAGCACTTCAAAGCCCTCCTGGCTGAGGTAGCGGTGCAGCAGCTCGCGGATGCGGCTGTCGTCATCGACGATCACGAGGCGGGGCGGGCGTCGTGGTGTGTTCATGCAGGCATTGTGGCAAGAATTGCGGGCCAGTGTCGGAGCGACGGCGCTGCCCTGGGGACACCGCTGACGAAAACGACCAACGGTGTTGCGCGCATCGCGCACAATAGGCCCATGCGTCGGCTGGGAGCGTCCCGCCCGAGCCGGTTGGCGACTGACTGTTCGAGGAAGCGTGCATCATGCCTGACCCGTTATCGCACCAGGGCAAACGGATGCGTGTCCACACCCTCCATGCCCATCGTTGGGCGCGGGGGTGGCGCCGGTGGCTGCCCGTGCCCGCGCTGCTTGGCGCGCTGGCCACCCCAGCCGGGGCGCAAGGCACCGCCGACGTCCACGCCGCGCACGCCGTCGTGCACCACGTGGTGCACCTGAGCGCCCAAGCCGAGCAGCGCCTGCCGCAGGACTGGATCACGGTCACGGTGGTGGCGCGCCACCAGGCACCGGATGCCGCAGCGGTGCAGGCCCATCTGCAACGCACGCTGGAGCAGGCGCTGGCACGCGCGCGGCCGCAGGAGCGGCCGGGCCGGTTGGAAGTGGCCAGCGGCGACTTTCAGGTCCAGCCGCGCTACGGGCGCGATGGGCAATGGAGTGGCTGGCAGGGCAGCGCCGAGCTGCGGCTGCAGGGCCGCGACCTCGCGGGCGTGGCGGCGCTGGCGGCCGAGCTGCCTGGCATGGCGGTCACGGGCGTGCAGATGTCGCTCAGCCGCGAAGCCGCCCGCCAGGCCGAGGCGGCGCTGCGGCAGCAGGCCATCGAGGCCTTTCGCCAGCAGGCCGCGGACGTGGCGCGCGCATTTGGCTTTGCAGCCTGGGAGCTGCGCGAGGTGCGCATCGACGCCGCCGTGCCTGGCCCGCAGCCGCGCCCCCTGCTGCGGGCCATGGCAGCCAGCGCCGAAACAGCATCCCCGTTGCCGGTGGACCCCGGCCAAGCGGTGGTGCAGGTGACCGTGGCGGGCAGCGTGCGGCTCAAGTGATGGGCCACACGACCGCGGTGATCGGCCGCGGTTATTGCGCGGCCCAGCCGCCGTCCATGTTCCACGCCACGCCGCGCACGTTGTTGGCCGCGGGCGAGCAAAAAAATACCGCCAGCTCGCCCAACTCCTCGGGTGTGGTGAACTGCATCGACGGCTCTTTTTCGCCCAACAGCAGCCGCGTGGCTTCCTCGTTGCTCACGCCCAGCGCGGCAGCCTTGGCGTCCACCTGTTTTTGCACCAGCGGCGTCAGCACCCAGCCGGGGCAGATCGCGTTGCAGGTCACGCCCGTGGTCGCCGTCTCCAGCGCCACCACTTTGGTCAGGCCCACCAGCCCATGTTTGGCGGCGACGTAGGCCGATTTGTGTGCCGAGGCCACCAGGCCGTGCACCGACGCCACGTTGATGATGCGCCCCCAGTTGGCCGCCTTCATGGCCGGCAGGGCGAGTCGCGTGGTGTGAAAGGCGCTGCTGAGGTTGATGGCGATGATCGCGTCCCAACGCTCGGGCGGAAAATCCTCCACCGGCGCCACGTGTTGGATGCCCGCGTTGTTGACCAGCACGTCCACGCGCCCGAACCGATCGGCCGCCGCGCGCATCATGTCCTCGATCTCGGCGGGCCGGCTCATGTCCGCGCCGTGGTAGAACACCTCCACCCCGAGCGCGGCGACTTGCGCGCGCGCGCCCTCGACATCCCCAAACCCGTTGAGCACGATGTTGGCACCCTGACGGGCCAGCGCCTTGGCAATGCCCAACCCAATGCCGCTGGTGGACCCGGTGACCAGGGCGGTTTTGTTTTTCAGCATGGTGCGCGCTCCAATTCCTTTACGATCACAGACAGCAAAAGCCCATTATCCCTCTGTCACACACCTGCCCCATGGAACCAACGTTGCAGCACTTGGTCGTCCCCGGTCCACGCGCCCTCCACGGTGGCCCGCGCCGCGTGGCGTGGTGGGAATGGAATGCCACCGGGGCGCCCCATCCCGACCACATCGTGGTGTGCGTGCATGGCCTGTCGCGCCAGGCGCGCGACTTTGACGTGCTGGCGCGCGCCCTGGCGCACCAGGCCGCGGTGGTCTGCGTCGATGTGGCTGGTCGCGGCCACAGCGACTGGTTGGAAGACCCGATGGCCTACCAGATTCCCACCTACGTCAACGATTTGGCGGTGGTGTTGGCCCATCTGCGGCAGCGCCACGCCCAGGCGACGGGCACGGCCGAACCCTATGCGCTGCGCATCGATTGGGTGGGCACCAGCATGGGCGGGTTGATCGGGATGGCGCTGGCGGCGCAGCCGGCGATCGGCCTGCGCCGCCTGGTGCTCAACGACGTCGGCCCGGTGATCGAGCCGGCCTCGCTCGAGCGCATTGCGCAGTACCTGGGCAGCCAGCCGGTATTCCCGTCCGAGCAGGCGGCGGCGGATGCGTTGTGGCAGGTGTCGCAAACCTTCGGTCCGCACACCCCGGAGCAATGGCTGGCCCTGACCCGGCCCATGCTGCGGCCGGTCGAAGGCGGCTGGACGCTGCACTACGACCCGCGCATCGCCGTGCCGTTTCGCGCCATGCTCGAGGCGCAGCGCGCTGCGCAGGCCACGGATGCGGCCGCGGCGGCGCAGGCCCGGGCCGTGGCGCAACAGGCCAGCGCAGCGGGGCTGTGGGCGCTCTACGACGCCATCACCTGCCCGACGCTGCTGCTGCGCGGTGCGGCGTCGGATCTGCTCTCGCGTGCCACCGCGCTGGCCATGACACAGCGGGGGCCGCGGGCGCGCCTGGTCGAATTTCCCGGCGTGGGCCATGCCCCGACCCTGGTGCAGGACGACCAGGTGCGGGTCGTGCGCGACTTTTTGTTGGCGCCATGATCACCCGCTGCGCCGTGGACCCCTCGGGGACGCCAGCGCCGACGGCCATTGCCGCCGCCCTGGCGCAACCGGGCGATGCCGATGTGCGCGCGCTGCAGCGCGCGCGCGCCTTTGCCGAGCCCCTGCTCAGCGGTGAAACGCTGGACACCGGCGAGCCGGTGCTCGCCCATGCCGATGCCGTGGCCGACATCCTGGCGCGCATCGGCGGCACGCCCGATTTGCAGGCCAGCGTGTACCTGGTGTATGCGTGCCCGTTTCTCGCGCGCCCGCGCGAGGTGATTGCCAAAGCCTTTGGCGATGCGCTTGCCGACGTCGCGATCGAAACCAACAAACTCATCCAGCTGCAGCGCCAGGCCCGGCGCGTCGCGCCGGCCGAGGCGGGGGCGGCCCGTGGGGCGACCTCGGCGTTGGATGCCGCACAGACCGAGAACGTGCGCAAGATGCTGCTGGCGTTCTCGCGCGATCTGCGCGTGGTGTTGCTGCGCCTGGCCTCGCGGCTGCAGACGCTGCGCTACCACGCAGCGGTCAAGCGCGTGCCAGCGCGCGCGCTGGCGGCCGAGTCGTTGCAGGTGTTTGCGCCCCTGGCCAATCGGCTGGGCATCTGGCAGCTCAAGTGGGAGCTGGAGGATTTGGCCTTTCGCTTCCTCGAGCCCGACACGTACAAACACATCGCGCGGCTGCTCGACGAAAAGCGCGTGGAGCGCGAAACGCATGTCGAGCACGTGCGCCAGCGCCTGGAGCGCGAGTTGGCGGCGCTGGGGCTGCACGCCCAGGTCCAGGGTCGGCCCAAGCACATCTACAGCATCGTCAAGAAGATGCGGGGCAAGTCGCTCGCCTTCGATCAGGTCTACGACCTGCGTGCGCTGCGCGTGATCGTCGAGACCGTGGAGGAGTGCTACCGCGTGTTGGCGTGGGTGCATGCGCATTTTTCGCCCGTGCCCGAGGAGTTTGACGACTACATCGCCAAGCCCAAGCCCAACGGCTACCAGTCGCTGCACACCGTGGTCTGCGACGAGCAGGGCCGCGCCTTCGAGATCCAGATCCGCACGCGCGCGATGCACGAGCATGCCGAGCACGGCGTGGCGGCCCACTGGGCCTACAAGGAGGCTGGCACCAAGGGCTATGCGGGCGTGACCGCGGGGTCGTCCTACGACGCCAAGATCGCCGTGCTGCGCCAACTGCTGGCCTGGCAGCGCGACTTGAGCGGGTTGGCCCATGGCCTGTTCGACGACAGCATCTATGTGCTCACGCCGCAGGCGGCCATCATCGAGCTGCCCAAAGGCGCGACCCCGGTGGATTTCGCCTACGCGGTGCACACCGACCTGGGCCATCGTTGCCGCGGGGCGCGCGTGGATGGTCAGATGGTGCCGCTCAACACCCCGCTGGCCAACGGCCAAACGGTGGAGATCATCGCGGCCAAGGAGGGTGGTCCCTCGCGCGATTGGCTCAATCCCGAAGCCGGCTACCTGGTCAGCCACCGTGCCAAGAGCAAAGTGCGGGCGTGGTTCAATGCCCAAGCCGCCGCGGATCACATGGCGCGCGGGCGCGAGCAGGTCGAGCGGCTGCTGCAGCGCGAGGGCAAGACCGCCATCAAGCTCGAAGAGCTCGCGCTCGAGCTGGGTTACGAAACCCCCGATGCGATGTTCGAGGCGGTGGGCAAAGAGGCGCTTTCGCTGCGCGCCATCGAGCAGTGCCTGCACCGCGAGCCAGCGCCCCCGCCGCAGGACGAGGTGGTGGTCAAAAAGGCGCGCAGCGCCCCACAAGGCCAGGCGGGTGGTGTGTTGGTGGTGGGCGTGGGCGCGGTCATGACCACGTTGGCGCGCTGCTGCAAGCCCGCCCCCCCGGACGAAATTCGCGGCTACGTCACGCGCGGCAAGGGTGTGAGCGTGCACCGTGCCGACTGTCCCGACTTTGCGGCGCTGGCGCGGCGCCATCCCGGCCGTGTGATCGACGTGGCGTGGTCGGGCGTCGTCCCAGCCGGCCCCCATGCGCCGGTGTATGCCGTGGACGTGGGCGTGCAGGCGCTCGACCGCCAGGGGCTGCTGCGCGACATCTCCGAGGCGTTTGCGCGCGAGAAAATCAACGTCATTGGCGTGCAGACGCAATCGGTCAAGGGGGTGGCGTGGATGACCTTCACGGTCGAAGTCAGCGACGCCACCCGGGTGAGCAAGGTCATGGCCGTCTTGACCGACGTGCCCGGGGTGCAAAAAGTCTGGCGCCGCTGACAAAAGGTGCGCCGTTTTCTGCTATGATCTCGGTTCTGTCGATGCACTGATGTGCAAGCAGCGACAGGCGCGTAGCTCAGCTGGTTAGAGCACCACCTTGACATGGTGGGGGTCGTTGGTTCGAGTCCAATCGCGCCTACCAAACACCGGAGCAAACGAGCGGCCCCTAGCAGGCCGCTTTTTTGTTGCGCGCGCCAAAAGCGGGGCAGGAAGTGCATGCCCAGCGTGCTGCCCAGTGCGCAAGGGGCGGCTTTGGGAAAACCCCCGGCAATCGCATAAGATGCGCCGCATGCACGGGGTGGGGATGTTGCGACGGTCGGTCAGCGGGGGGGCGGCGCCCAGGCGCTGGCTCGCCGGCTTGGCATGGCTGCTCGCCTGTGCGTCGGTGCAGGCGCAGCCGCGCGTGCTCCAGGTGGGCTTTTACGACAACCCGCCCAAGCTGATGCGCACGGCCGACGGGGCGCCCAGCGGCATATTCGTGGAGCTGTTGCAGGCCATCGCGCGCGAGGAGGGCTGGACGCTGGCCTTTCAGCCCTGCCGCTGGGCCGAATGCCTGCAGCGGCTGCAGCGTGGCGAACTCGACGTCATGCCCGATGTGGCCATGACCAGTGAGCGGCAGGCCCAGTTCGATTTTCACGTGCAACCGGCGATGCTGAGCTGGTCGCAGCTCTATCGGGGGGCGAGCGTTCCCGTGGGCACGCTGCTGGACCTGGAGGGCCGGCGCGTGGCGGTGCTGCGGGACAGCGTGCAGGCAACGGCGCTGCAGGGGATGGTGGCGGGCTTCGGCCTGCACGTCGTGATGGTGCCGGTGGACTCTTTCGCCGAAGGTTTCGAGGCCGTGGCTGCCGGCCGTGCCGACGTGGCGGCGGTCAACGTGCACTTTGGCGACTACCACATGAACGCCTACGGGCTGCGCGCCACGCCCGTGGTGTTCAACCCCACGCGGCTGTACTTTGCCGTGCCACGGGGGCGCCATGCGGATGTGTTGCGGGCCATCGACCGCCACCTGGTGCGCTGGGCGGCCGACGCCCAATCCCCCTACCACCAGATTTTGCGGCGCTGGGCGGTGCCCGAGGGTGCGACGCGGGTGCCGCAGTGGGTCGCGCCGGCGCTGGGCGGCTTGGTCGGGGCCGCCGCGTTGCTGGGCGCCGTGTCGTTGTGGTTGCGCCGGCGCGTGCGCTTGGCCACTGCGGCCATGCAGCGCAGCGAGCGGCGCTTTCGCGAGCTGACCGAGTCGCTGCCGGATGTGGTGTGGACACTCGATCCGGTGACGATGCGTTTCACCTACGTCAGTCCGGCGGTCCAACGCTTGCGTGGGTACACGCCGCAGGAGGTGATGGCCATGCCGCTGGAGGCGGCGCTGCCCTCGGATGCGCTGGCGCGGGTGCGCAGCCTGGTGCTGCGCGGCTTGGTCGAACTGGAGCGCAGCGGTGCACCGCAGACGCCGCCCACGGTGATGGAAGTGCCCCAGCCACGCCGCGACGGCAGTTGGGTGTGGACCGAGGTGGTCACGACCCTGGTGCGGGATCCGGACACCGGCCACATCGAAGTGCGCGGGGTCACGCGCGACATCAGCGAGCGCCGGGCCGCGCAAGAGCGCATCGAGCGCTTGGCGCGCTACGACCAGCTCACGGGTCTGCCCAACCGCACCTGGCTGCAGGAGCGACTGGCCGCTCTGCTGGCCACGGCACGCCTGCAGCGGGAAGCGTTGGCGGTGCTGGTGGTGGACCTCGACCACTTCAAAACCGTCAACGACGCCCAGGGGTTGCAGGCGGGCGACGCGCTGCTCGTGCAGGTGGCGCGGCGGTTGGAAGCGGCGCTGGGGCCGCGCGAAATGGTGGCGCGCCTGGATGGGGACGAGTTTGCCGTCGTGCTGATCGACGTCAGTGCCGACGTGGCCGCGCAGCGCGCGCAGGCGTTGCTGGGCGCCATTGCCGGCCCGTATCGTTTTGAGGGGGCGGACATTGGCCTGGGGGCAACGATTGGCATTGCGCTCTACCCAGACGATGGCGACGCGGCCGAGGAGCTGCTGCGCCGCGCCGACGCCGCCATGCACCAGGCCAAGCGCACGGGGCGCAACGCGTTTCGCTTTTTCACGTCCGAGCTGCAGCACCGCTCGCAGCAGCTGTTGCGCTTGTCCTCGGCGCTGGCCCAGGCCCTGCCACATGGCGAGCTGCAGGTGTTGTACCAACCGCAGTTGGCGCTGCGCGATGGCCGCATCGTCGGTGCCGAAGCCCTGTTGCGCTGGCAGCATCCGCAGTTGGGGGCGGTCTCGCCGACGGACTTCATCCCGGTCGCCGAAAGCTCTGGCCGCATCATCGAGATCGGCGGCTGGGTGTTGCAGCAGGCGCTGGCAGCCGCGCGGCGTTGGGCCGACGTGCCGGGTGCGCCGTACGTGGCGGTCAACGTCTCGGTGCTGCAGTTGCGCCACACGGGGTTTGTCCAACGGCTGTGCGACCTGGCCAACAGCGCGGGTGTGCCCCCCCAGCGGGTCGAGCTGGAAGTGACCGAGTCGGTGACCGCTGGCGAGGCCGAACAAGCGCGCCAGATGCTGCAGCCACTGCAGGAGGCGGGGTTCCCGATCGCCATCGACGACTTTGGCACGGGCTACTCGTCGCTGACCTACTTGCGCCGGTTGGGTTTTGCTCGGCTCAAAATCGATCAGGCGTTCGTGCGCGACATCGGCCGTGACCCCGACAACGAGGCCATCATTCGCGCCATCGTGCAGCTGGCGCGCACGCTGGGCCTCACCACCGTGGCCGAAGGGGTGGAGACCATCGAGCAGGCCAGCTTCCTGGCCCGGGAGGGCTGCGACCTGATCCAGGGCTGGCTGGTGGCGGCGGCCATGCGGGAGGCCGATTTCGTGACGCTGCTCGGCAAGCACGACCCGGCGGGCTGGCGCCAGCGCTGGCTGCCGGGCGTCGATTGACGCGGTGCCCGCCGGCGCCGCGACCTTGCTGCCACAATTCGGGTCGATGAGCGACGACACCACCTTCCCCGTGCCCACCCACTCGACCGTGCCGCTCGTGGACGATGCGCGGCTGGAGGCTTTGCGCGTGCCCCCGCATTCGCTGGAGGCCGAGTCCAGCGTGCTGGGCGGGTTGTTGCTGGACAACGCCGCGTGGGACCGCGTCGCCGACCTGGTCACCGAGACCGATTTTTACCGCCCCGAGCACCGGCGTGTGTTCGAGTCGATCGCTGCGCTCATCAACGCCAACAAGCCAGCGGATGTCATCACGGTCTATGAGCATCTGGCCAGCCTGGGCCGTGCCGACGAGGTGGGGGGGCTGGCCTACCTGAACCAGCTGGCGCAGTTCGTCCCCAGCGCCGCCAATATCCGCCGCTATGCGGAGATCGTGCGCGAGCGCGCCATTTTGCGCAAGCTCATCACCGCCAGCGACGAAATCGCGGCGCAGGCGTTTGCGCCGCGCGGCAAGGCGGTGGCGCAAATCCTGGACGAGGCGGAGCAAAAAATCCTGTCCATCGGCGAAGAAGGCAGCCGCATGAAACAGGGCTTTCAGTCCATGGACAAGCTGGTGGTGGAGTTGTTGGACCGCGTGCAGGAGATGGCCGACAACCCCAACGACATCACCGGCGTGCCCACCGGGTTCATCGACCTGGACCGCATGACGGCCGGGCTGCAGCCGGGGGATCTCATCATCATCGCCGCGCGCCCCAGCATGGGCAAAACGGCCTTTGCCATCAACATTGCCGAGCACGTCGCGCTGCACGAGGGGCTGCCGGTGGCGGTGTTTTCGATGGAAATGGGCGCCGCGCAGCTGGCGGTGCGTGTCGTGGGCTCGATCGGCCGCATCAACCAGGGGCATTTGCGCACCGGCAAGCTCACGCCCGACGAGTGGCCGCGCCTGACCGAGGCGATCGAGAAGCTGCGCCACATCTCGCTCTACATCGACGAAACACCGGGGCTGACGCCATCGGAGCTGCGCGCCAATGCGCGGCGCTTGGCGCGCCAGTGCGGCAAGCTGGGGCTGATCGTGGTGGATTACCTGCAGCTCATGAGTGGCTCGGCCTCCGGCGAGGAAAACCGCGCCACCGAGCTGGGCGAGATCTCGCGCGGGCTCAAGATGCTGGCCAAGGAGCTGCAGTGCCCGGTGATTGCGCTGTCGCAGCTCAACCGCGGGGTGGAGCAGCGCACCGACAAGCGCCCGATGATGTCCGACCTGCGCGAGTCGGGCGCGATCGAACAAGACGCCGATATCATCATGTTCATCTACCGCGACGAGTACTACACCAAGGACCAGTGCAAGGAGCCGGGCGTGGCGGAAATCATCATCGGCAAGCAGCGCAACGGGCCCACCGGCACGGTCAAACTGACATTCCTCAACGCGTTGACGCGGTTCGAAAATCTGGCCGGCTACGACAGCGGCTACTGACACCCGGGAGGCAGCACCATGGAAGCCCCGTTTCATCGCCTGAGCGACTTGTTCGCGCAACTGGGCCTGCCAACCGATGAGGCGTCGATGCGCGCCTTCCTCGCGCGGCATGCCCCCTTGGCGCCGGAGGTGGCCTTGGCCGACGCACCCTGGTGGACGCCGGCGCAAGCCCGTTTTTTGCGTGAGGCGCTGTGCCAGGACGCCGATTGGGCTGAGCCGGTCGAACAGCTCGACGCGCTGCTGCGCGTCCCGCAGGCGTGAGCTCAACCCGGGGTGGGCGTGCCGCTCAGCGACCAGCGCCCCTTGCCACCGCCCTTGGCGCGGTACATCAGTTCGTCCGCTTGCTTCAGTAACGTGGACAGCGCATGGGCGCCGCGGAACAGCAGCACGCCCACGCTGGCCGGGGTCCGCACGTGGGACAGGTGGGGCAGTGCGGCATCGAGCCGGCGCAGCAGCTGCACCGCCACGCGCTGGGCGATGCGCTGCGCGGTCGGGGCGTCCAGGCTCAAGTCGGGCAACAACGCCGCAAACTCGTCCCCACCCAGGCGGCCGACCGGATCGGTTTCGCGCACGCTGCGGCGCAGCCGCTCGCCCACGGCCACCAACGCCGCGTCGCCGGCGGCATGGCCGTAGCGGTCGTTGATGGCCTTGAAGTCGTCCAGGTCCACGAACAGCAAGGCGCACCAAGACGGGGCGCGCACCTGGTGCAGCAGCGCCTGCTCGATGCGGTCGAGCAGCAGGCGCCGGTTGGGCAGCCCGGTCAGCGCGTCGTAGAAAGCCAGTTCGCTGAGCTGCGCGCGGGTCGCGCGCAGGGTCTGCTCGATCCGCTTGCGCGCGGTGATGTCCTGTGCGACCCCGGCGTACCCGATGAAGTGACCGTTGTCCCCGAACAGGGGCTGGCCGCTGATGGCGCACCAGCGCAGCCGCCGGCTGCCAGGGGAGCGCCAGCCCAGCTCCAGCTGGGCAAACCGCTGATGCGCCCACAGCACGCGGCGGTGACGCCGCCAGTGGCCGGAGCCGGGCTCGAACGCCGGATGGTCCCACGGCGCGCGTCCCAGTGCATCGGACAACGCCGGCGGCAGCGCCCCGCCGTCCGTGCGCGCCATGCGCACCAACCGAAACTGGGCGTCCATCACCCACAGCCAGTCGGCCGCCAGCGCCAGCAACGCGTCGGCGGGCAAGGGCCATGCCGGCGTCTCGGCGCGGTCATGGGGTGCGCCAACATGCTGCGTTGCCCCGGGGTGAGACATAGCGGTCAGGCGGATCTGCACATGAGAAAAATGAAAGCGTAGCCAAGCGGTCTGGGACTGTCCATCCCCCATTTGGGGGATGGTGGTCGCCGCGATCGTCCAGCGCATTGGCACGCGCGTTCGGGCTGGCGCGGGGTTGTGGTCCAATTCGGCTGGTGCGCTGCGCGCGTGCGCGGCGCGGGTTTCGGTGTTCCCGCTTTTTTCGGAGGCCTGCATGAGTGCGTCTTCACCCCTGCCGTCGGCCACGGGCGATCCCCCTGGGGCATCCCCGATCGACGCGGCCGCGCCGCTGCGCTGGCTGCGTCTGGGCTGGCGCGACTACCGCACCAACCCCCTGCCGGGCGTGTTGCACGGCGGCCTGATGGCGCTGTTTGGCCTGATCCTGCTGATCGCGCTGCGCGATGCATTCTGGCTGCTGGCCGGGGCGTTGACGGGCTTTTTGATCATCGCGCCGGTGCTGGCGTCAGGGCTGTATGCCGTCAGCGCCCATTTGGAACGGGGCGAAAAGGTCTGCTGCGCCGAGGTGGCGCGGCTGTGGATGTCGGGGGATCGGCGCCTGATGAGCTTTGGCCTGTTGCTGGGCCTGGCCGGGACGGGCTGGGTGCTGACCTCGGCGGCGCTGATCACGCTGTGGGCGCCAGCGCCCATCGAGCGCCCGCTGGATTTTCTGCGCCACGTGATCCTGGCGCCCGATGTCGGGCTGTTCGAGGTCTGGTTGCTGCTTGGCGCGTGGCTGGCCGCGCCGGTCTTTGCCTCGAGCGTGATGGCGTTGCCGATGCTGGTGGCCACGCCCACGCCGCTGTGGCAGGCGGTGGGGGAGAGCTGGCGCGCCGTGGGCAGTCACCCCGTCGTGATGGGCGTGTGGGCGCTGTGCATCGTGGCGCTGGTGGCGCTGGGGATGGCCTTGGCGATGGTGGGGTTGATGGTGACGGTGCCCGTGCTCGCGTATGCGAGCTGGCACGCCTACCGGGATTTCGAGCGTGCGGGCGTGATCCGGCCGCTGCGGGGTTGAGTGGCACGATATGCAAGGCTCGCTGTTTGGTTATACGGAAGCGCAGGTGGCGCAGTTTGGCCTGACCTTCGGGGTCGGTGCGTTCATCCTGTACATGCTGTTCATCGTCTTCAATCTGGCGCGGGAATCCAAAGCCGGCAAGTTTGGTACCTTCGTGCTGTTTTTGGTGCTCTCGCTCGGCATCCTGGGCTTCGTCGCCAAAAATGTGATCCAGTGGCTGCTGGGGATATGACCGATCGGGGCCTGAGGACGTCGTCAACGGGGAACCATGCCATGGTCTCGAACCAACCCTACCTGATCCCGAGCCTGACGGGCGATGAGTCGTACCTGCCTGGTCAGGCCGGCCTGCCCGTCGCGGTGGAAGGCTGGAACGGGCGCGTGCTGCACGGTGCGCTGGCGGATTTTCAGCCCGACACCGGCGTGCTCAAGGTGGCCATCGAGGGTCAGCAGCGCTTGCTGGCGCTGCGCTTCAACCAGATCAAGCGCTTGCGCATCGAGTCCCGCACGGGGCTGTCCGCGCTGAGTGCGCCGTCGGGCTATGCGGATGAGGCGCTGCGCAGCTTCGTGGTGCAGCTGCGCGATGGCTCGGTGTACTCGGGCCTGTGCCATGGCCACCGGCGCACGCCCCATGGGCTGTGGCTGTTCCCCAAAATCACGCGCGAGGGCGACCCCGAGCGGGTGTTCATCCCCAAAAGCGGCATCACGGCCTACGAGGTCCAGCGCGGCGACGGTGCCGTGTTGGAGGGCGACAGCGGCTTTGGCGCGACGCTGCTGAGCGCCGCCGACGACGTCACGCCAGCGTCGCTGCAGCGCGTCGAGTCCACGATGGTGGAAAACCTCGAGCAGCTCAAAGCCGCCCTGGAGCGGCAGGCCACCCTCAAACCCGTGCCGATCGGCGAGGCCCTGCTGGGGCTGGGCAAGATCACGCCGGAGCAGTTGCTGCGCGCGCTCGAGCGGCAAAAAGTCCAGCCCAAGACGCCGCTGGGGCAAACGCTGGTCGAGATGGGGCTCATCCAGCCCGCGGATTTGCAGGTTGCGCTGGCGCGCAAAATGGGCTACCCGTTCGTCGATGTGCGGCGCTACCCGGTGGACCCAGAGGCGCTGCGGCTGGTGCCCATGGCGCTGGCCGTGCGGCTGCAGGTGTTGCCGATTGCGGTGCTGGGCTCCTCGGTCGTGGTGGCCATGCCCGATCCGCTGCAGTTCAAAGCCATCGACGAGCTGGAGTTCACCGCGCAGCGCAAGGTGATCCCGGTGGTGGCGCCAAGCGCGGATCTGCAGGCGCGCATTGCCGAGGCGTACCGCGCGCTGGGCTTGGGCGATGACGGTGCCACCCTGCCGCCTGTCCCGGACGCAGCCGCTGCGGCATCCGCCAAGGGGCGCACGGTGGAGGCGTGGCAGCTGGCGGTCGAGCTGGCCGGTGAAGCGCAGGTCGAGGGTGCCGACGAGCGCCCGATCGAGCAGTCGGACAACACGCTGGTCAAGCTGGTCAACTCGATGATCATCGAGGCGTTTCACCAGCGCGCCTCGGACATCCACATCGAACCCTACCCGGGCCGCGAAAAGGTGGTCATTCGCTTTCGGGTCGATGGCGAGCTGCGCCCGTACCTGGAGCTGCCGGCCAACTACCGTAACGCGCTCATCGCGCGCATCAAGGTGATGTGCAACCTCGACATCTCGGAGCGCCGCAAGCCGCAGGACGGCAAGATCCATTTCCGGCGCTTTGGCGGCCTGCCCATCGAGCTGCGGGTGGCCACCATCCCCACCGTCGATGGGTTGGAAGACGTCGTTCTGCGCATCCTCAACTCGTCGGCGCCGCTGCCGCTGGAGGGGTTGCATTTCAACGCGCGCAACCTGGCGGATTGTGCAACCTCTTTTCTGTAAATTTCCGGTTGGGTGGTCATGACAACCGGGTTACAGGTTGAAGTTGAGATAGACCTTGCCGGTCAGCCACTCGTCGTCGAGTTCGGCGAGCATTGCGGAAACCAGGCGCAGGCAGGAATCCGGGTTGGGGAAGATGCTCGCCACCCGGGTGCGTCGGCGCAGTTCCCGGTTGATGCGCTCCAGCCCGTTGGTGGTGCGCAGCCGGATGCGGTGGGCGGCAGGGAAGTCGAAGACGGTGAGGCTCTCGGGGACGGCCTCCTCGGCCCATGCGGCCAATTTGGGATGCTCCTTGCGCCAGGATTCGAGGGCGGCCTTGAAGAGCCGCTCGGCCTCGGCTCGGTCGGGCGCGTTGAAGACGGCGCGCAACTGGGCGGCGACGGACTTTTTGGCTTC
>NZ_VJOL01000030.1 GCF_007556705.1 Tepidimonas thermarum
CGCAGCTTCGCTCCACGCTTCCTCCCCACAATCGGTCACCCTCTTGCAGTTGCGCTTCGCTTCGTTCGCTGTGATCAACTTACGGGAGGACTTTCACCTCCAAGAGTGCGCCCGTGCCGGGCGCACACAAAAAACCCCGCCCAAGGGCGGGGTTTTTGCTGGCTGAAGCGCTGGCAGCGATCAGCGGATGACGGCAATTTCCGAACGCTGGCCGCCCTTGTAGGTGTAGAGGGTCAGCGCACCGTTTTTGATGTCACCCTTTTCGTCGAACTCGATCTGGCCGGTCACGCCCTTGTAGCTGATCGCCTTGAGCGCGGGCAGGTACTTGGCCGGGTCGGCCGAGTTGGCGTTTTGCATGGCCTTGACCATCACGTGCACCGCGTCATACACGTAGGGCGCGTACACCTGCACGTCCATGCCGAATTTGGCCTTGTAGTCGGCGCGGAACTTCTCCATGCCGGCTTTTTGTTCGCCTTCCACACCACCCGCTTCGGCGCAATAGACCTGTTCGTCGGCCATGCCGTCGCCGGCCAGCTTGGGCAGCTCGCTGGTGCAGATACCGTCACCACCCATGAATTTGGCGTTGATGCCCAGCTGCTTCATTTGCTTGAGCATCGGGCCGGCCACCGCGTCCATGCCACCGAAGAACACCACGTCGGGCTTCTTGGCCTTGATCTTGGTCAGGATGGCGTTGAAGTCGGTCGCCTTGTCGTTGGTGAACTCACGCTCCACGACCTCGCCACCCGCGGCCTTGACGCCCTTTTCGAACTCATCGGCCACGCCCTGGCCGTAGGCGGTGCGGTCATCGATCACGGCGACCTTCTTGGCGCCCAGCTTCTCGATCGCGTATTTGCCCAGGGTGCCACCCAGGTGGGTATCGTCCGCCACCACGCGGAAGACGTTGTTGAAGCCCTGGCGGGTGTATTTGGGGTTGGTGGCCGAGGGCGAAATTTGCGGAATGCCCGCGGCGTTGTACAGCTGCGACGCGGGGATGGTGGTGCCCGAGTTGAGGTGGCCGATCACGCCGTTGACCTTGGCGTCGACCAGCTTTTGCGCCGCGGCCGTGCCCTGCTTGGGATCGGCCGCATCGTCTTCGGCCAGCAGTTCGAACTTGACCGGCTTGCCTTCGAGCTGGATGCCAGCGGCATTGAGCTCATCGATGGCCATGCGCGCGCCATTCTCGTTGTCCTTGCCCAGGTGGGCGATCGGGCCGCTGGTGGGGCCGACGTGGCCAATCTTGACCACCAGGGTTTCAACCGCCGGACCTTGCGCCGCGGCGGGTGCGGCTTCTTCTTTCTTGCCGCAAGCAGCCAGGGCAATGGCGGCAGCGGCGACGATGGCCAGTTTGTATTGCATGTGCATGTTGACCCTTGTCAGACAAAATGGTTGAACGGTATGCGCAGCACGGAACTTTTGCGCAGACCTTTACGATACACGAAAAACGATCGCCGCAATGTCGGCGCGGGGCCGGCAGCGGGTCAATTACGGGTTGACCCTAATATGTCGTGCAAGGCTGCGCGGATGCGATCGGCCAAGGGGTCGCGCAGCGCAGCGCCCACGTCGCGTGCACAGGCGTCGGCATGGGCCAGCAGCCATCTCTGCACCGCCTCGGCGATGTCCTCGTGCAACGTCGGCGCCAGGCGTGCCAGGATGCGGTCGGTGAGGTCATCCAGATCCGCCTCGGTCACCGCGGCAGGCGGGTTCGGCGCCGCTGGCGCTGAAGAAGGCATCACCAACGGCGCGGAGGGCGCGACCGCCGCCGACAGACCCGGCACGACGTCGGTCAACACCGGCACCACCGGCGGCGGCTGACGGCCCGGCGGGGTCATGGCGCCTCCTGCGTCGCAGCGGCGGGGGCTGCCGGGGCCGCGGTCCGCCGCGTCCGATCGTGCGCCACGGGCTGCAGCCCGCGCGCCTGGTAGCGTCGCCAGCGTTGACGCGCGGCCGCCTTGTCCTCCTCGTCGTCCGAGACGATTTCCACCACACGCGCAAACGCTGCCGCCGCGTCGAGCGCGCTGGGCCACTCGCGCTGGGCGTTGACGAGCACGTTGCGCTCGCCGGCCAGGGGCGCCGACGGTCCCGCGATGACGATGGGCGAGCGCCGCAACAGCAGCGCCGGCGCGTCCGCGCGCACATGCGGCACAAAGTCATCCGCCGGCAGCGTCCACAGCGCTTGTTCGAGCGGGATCACCTCCTCCTCGGCCACCACCGCCCAGACCCGCGCCCCGGCGGCATAGGCTTTGGCCAGCAGACGGCACAGGTATGCGCTGCGCGCCGGCCAGGCCGCGGGGACGTTGAGGTGAAAGGCCACGTCCATGCGCGCGCCTCAAGCCCCGTCGGAGGTACGGCGGCGCCGCTGGCGCGGGACAGGCGGTGCCGAGGCGGCGCGCTGCGCCTCATCGAGCAGGTAGCGCACCAGCAGCGGCACGGGGCGCCCGGTCGCACCCTTGTCCTTGCCGCTTTTCCAGGCGGTGCCGGCTATGTCGAGGTGGGCCCACGGTGTGTCGCCGACGAACCGCTGCAAAAATTTGGCCGCCGTCACCACCCCGGCGGCGCGCCCACCCACGTTGGCCACGTCGGCAAACGATGTCTTGAGGGCCTCGCCATACTCGTCGTCGAGCGGCATGCGCCAGCACGGGTCGGCCGCGGCCTCGCCAGCGTCCAGCAGCGCCTGGGCCAAGGCGTCGTCGCTGGCGAACAAGCCCGAGCGCACATGGCCCAGCGCGATCACGCACGCGCCGGTGAGGGTGGCCACATCGATCACGGCGCGCGGCGCAAAGCGCTGCGCGTAGGTCAGCGCGTCGCACAGGATGAGCCGCCCTTCGGCGTCGGTGTTGAGGATTTCGATCGTCTGGCCGCTGAGGCTCGTGACCACGTCACCGGGTTTGACGGCCCCGCCACCCGGCATGTTCTCGCACGCGGGAATCAGGCCCACCACGTTGAGCGCCGGCCGCAGGTGGGCCAGGGCCTCGAACGTCCCGAGCACGCTGGCCGCGCCGCTCATGTCGAACTTCATCTCGTCCATCTCGGCGGCGGGCTTGAGCGAGATGCCCCCGGTGTCGAAGGTGATGCCCTTGCCGATCAGCACCACCGGCGCCACCGACTTGGGCGCGCCCCGGTAGCGCAACACGATGAAGCGCAGCGGCTGCCGCGACCCCTGCGCCACGGCCAACAACGCCCCCATGCCGAGCTTGGCCACCTCTTTGGGCCCCAACACCTCGACGTCGATGCCACGCCCGGCCAGCCCCAGCGCCGCCTCGGCCAGGTGCGTCGGTGTGGCGTGGTTGGCGGGGCGGTTGGCCCATTCCTTGGCCACCTCCTGGCCGCGCACGGTCGCCACCGCTTGCTCGAACGCGGCCCGCGCCGCCGCGTCGTCGGCCACGCCCACGGTCACCACCTCCAGCGCGCGTGGCTGCGGCTTGGACAGCGTCGTCGTGTAGCGGTAGCTGGCCGCGGCCACGCCCAGCACGGCGGCAGCCACCGCCGGCGCAGGCAGCGCGCCGAGCTGCAGCACCAGGCGGCGCACCGGCGCGCCGCCTTGGAGTGCGCCCAGCGCGGCCGCCACCGCCTGGCGCACGCGGCGCGCGCTGCCATCACCGCAGCGCACCAGCACGATGCGCCGCGGCCGCACCCCCGGCAGCCGATGCGCCGCCAGCCACTGCCCCGGCTCGCGCTTGAGGTCGCCATCGGCCAGCGCCTGCCGCGCCCACACGGTCAGGGCATCGGCCTGTGCCGGATCGGCGGCATCGGCCGCGTCCGGCCACACGAACACCAGCGCATCGGCCTCCTGCGAAGCGGCCGCGTGCGCCGTGAGGGTCTTGAGTCGAAAGTCCATAATCGGCGGTGTCGTTTTGAGCAGCCATCGATGTTATTCGAATCCTCGTTGCGCCGCGAACTGGCGCGCAGTTTCGGCGCCGCCCTCGTCGTGTTGTTGACCGTCGTCATCACGATGATGCTGGTGCGTGCGCTCAGCCAAGCCAGCCGGGGCGAGTTCGACCCGCAGGACGTGTTGCTGTTTCTGACCTACGCGGTGCTCACGCAGTTGGCCCCGCTGTTGACCATGGCGGTGTTCATCGCCGTCGCAGCCGTGCTGTCGCGCATGTACCGCGACAGCGAAATGGTGATCTGGCACGTCAGCGGCATCGGCCTGAGCCGTTTCGTGGCACCGGTGGCGCGTTTTGCCTGGCCGATATGGGCGGTGATTGCGCTGCTGACGGCCTTCGTGGCGCCCTGGGCCAACCAGCAACGCGACGAGATGCGCCTGCGTTACGAGCAGCGCGGCGACCTGGAACGGGTGGCGCCCGGGCAGTTCCAGGAGTCCAGCGGCGGGCGGCGCGTGCTCTACATCGACCGCAACGAGCAAGACGACGGGCAAGGGCGCAACGTTTTCATCCTCAGCGTGGAGCGCGATGGCAGCGAAAGCGTGCTGTCGGCACGCGCCTGGCAGGTGGTCACGCGCGACGGCGTGGCCTACCTGGTCTTGCGCGACGGCCAGCGCGTGCTGCGCGCAGGCGCGGGCGCCGAGTCGGCAGCGCAGGTGAGCGAATTCGACACGTACTGGGTGCAGGTGCGCAGCGCCGAGGCCGCACCGGGTGCCAGCGGCCGCCAAAGCGCGCGCACCACCTGGGAGCTGCTGCGCGACGGCTCCCCCTCGAGCCGGGGCGAGCTGTCGTGGCGTACCGGCCTGGTGCTCAGCGCCATCAACCTGGCGTTGCTGGCGATCGCCGTCTCCGCGGCCAACCCGCGCGCGGGCAAAAGCGGCAACCTGATGTTCATGCTGTTTGCATTTTTGCTCTACCACAACCTGCTGACCATGGGCGAGAGCTGGATCGCCCGCGGCCGCGTGGGCATGGGCACGTTCATGCTGCTGCTCCACGGCGGGGTCGCGCTGGGCGTGTTGCTGTGGCTGGCCCAGCGCGAACAACCCTGGCTGCAGCGCTGGCGTCGGCGCCCGGAGGCGGCATGAAGACCGTGCGGCGCCTCATCTACGGCGAAGTGCTCACAGCCGTGACCTTCGTGCTCGTGGCCTTTTTGGGGCTGTTTTCGTTTTTCGACCTCATCGACGAGCTCGACGCCCTGGGCCGCCCCTCGTTGCTCGATGCGCAGCGGTCCTATGCCTTGCGCGACGCGCTGCTGAGCGTGGTCCTGCAGCTGCCCAGCCGCTGGTACGAGCTGATGCCGATCGCCGTGCTGATCGGGACGGTCTACGCCCTGGCCCGGCTGGCGCAAGGGTCGGAGTTCACCATCCTGCGCGTCAGCGGCTTGGGGCCTGGCCGCGCGCTGCGGCTGATGGCCACGCTGGGCGCGCTGTTTGCGCTGCTGACCTTTGCCGTGGGCGACTACGTGGCACCGCTGGCCGAGCGCTACGCGCAGTTGCACAAAGCGCAGTTTCGCGGCGCGATCAGCATCGGGCGCACCGGCGCCTGGTTGCGCGAGCGCGGTGCGGACACCCAGGCCTCGGTCAACGTGCGCGCGCTCGCGCCCGATGGCGAGCTGCGCGACGTGCGCCTGTACATCTTCGACGGACAAGGCCGCGCGCGCGAATGGGTGTACGCCGCCGCTGGCGTCATCGACGGCGCGGCGGGGGTGTGGCAACTGCGCGACGTGCAGCGCCATCGCTTCGATGACCCGCAACACACCCGCGTCGAGCGGCTGCCCGAGCTGCAGTGGCCCTCCACCCTCACGGTCGAGATGCTGCATGTCGCGCTGCTCAAGCCCGAGCGCATGCGCACGCTGGACCTGTTTGCCTACATCCGCCACCTGCAATCCAATGCCCAGGCCGCGCAGCGCTACGAAATCGAGTTTTGGCGCAAGCTCTTCTACCCCCTGAGCTGCGTGGTCATGGTGGCGCTGGCGCTGCCTTTTGCCTACCTGCACTTCCGCAGCCCGGGACTGTCGGGCTACGTGTTTGCCGGCATCATGATCGGCATCAGCTTTTTCCTGCTCAACAGCGTGTTCGGGCAGATTGGCAACCTCAATGGCTGGCGGCCCTGGCTGGCCGCGGGAGCGCCCTCGGTGCTGTACTCGCTGCTGTCGCTGGGCGCCTTTGCCTGGCTGGTGTTGCGCCGCTGACGTCTGGGAGCGAGCCCCGTGAACCTGCATCAATTTCGCTTCGTGCAAGAGGCCGTGCGCCGCAACCTCAATTTGACCGAGGCGGCCAAGGCCCTGCACACCTCACAGCCCGGCGTTTCCAAGGCCATCCTGGAGCTGGAAGACGAGCTGGGCATCGACATCTTTGCGCGCCATGGCAAACGCATCAAGCGCCTGACCGAGCCGGGCCAGCAGGTGGTGCGCAGCATCGACATCATCTTGCGCGAGGTGCAAAACCTCAAGCGCATCGGCGAGCAGTATGCCGCCCAGGACAGCGGCACCCTGTCCATCGCCACCACGCACACCCAGGCGCGTTACGTGCTGCCGGCAGCCGTGGCGCGGCTGCGCCAGGCCTACCCCAAGGTGCGCATCAGCCTGCACCAGGGCGCCCCCGATCAGGTGGCGCGGCTGGTGCTGGAAGACCACGCCGACATCGGCATTGCCACCGAATCGTTGGCGCACCATGCCGAGCTGGTCACCCTGCCCTGCTACGAGTGGCAGCATGTGCTGGTGCTGCCGCCGGGCCACCCGCTGCTGGAGCGCGAGCGCATTGGCCTGGAGGACCTGGCGGCCCACCCGCTCATCACCTACCACCCGACCTTCACCGGCCGCACCCGCATCGACCAGGCCTTTGCCCAGCGCGGCCTGACACCGCAAATCGTGCTGGAGGCGATCGACTCGGACGTCATCAAGACCTATGTCAAGCTAGGCATGGGCGTGGGCATCGTGGCCGAAATGGCGGTGCAGGGCGAGGAGCGCACGCCCGACCTGGTGGCGCGGCCTGCGGGGTACCTGTTTGGCCACAACGTGGCGCGGGTGGCCTTCAAACGCGGGGCCTATTTGCGCCAGTTCGTGCTGCGCTTTGCCGAATTGCTCAGCGACCGCCTCTCGCGCGACCTGATCCTGCGCGCGATGGAAGGCGGCGGCCACGACTACCAGCTGTGACCACGCCCGCCACCGCACCGACGCCATGAACGCCCCCCACCAACCCCACACCGCCGTGCCGCCGCGCACGCCCGCGCTCAGCAGCCGCCTGCCCCGCGTCGGCACCACGATCTTTACCGTCATGTCCGCACTGGCGCAGGAAAGCGGCGCCGTCAACCTGGGCCAGGGTTTTCCGGATTTCGACTGCGACCCGCGGCTGCCGCAGGCCGTGACGGCGGCCATGCAGGCCGGGCACAACCAATACCCGCCCATGGCCGGTGTGCCGGCGCTGCGCCACGCCATCGCACACAAAGTCGCGTCACTCTACGGCCGCCGCTACGACCCCGACACCGAAATCACGGTCACCGCGGGGGCCACGCAGGCCATCCTGACCGCCATCTTGGCGCTGGTGCACCCCGGCGACGAGGTGATCGTGCTGGAGCCGTGTTACGACAGCTACGTGCCGAACATCGAGCTGGCCGGCGGCACGGTGGTGCGGGTGCCGCTCGTGCCGGGCACGTTCCGCCCGGACTTCGACCGCCTGGCGGCGGCCCTGACCCCGCGCACGCGAGCCATCCTGGTCAACACCCCGCACAACCCCAGCGGCACCGTGTGGCGCACGGCCGATCTGCAGCGCCTGTACGACCTGGTGGCCGACACGGACGTCTGGCTCATCGCCGACGAGGTCTACGAGCACATGGTCTACGACGGACAGACCCACCAGAGTCTGGCCACGCACCCGGGTTTGGCGGCGCGCGCGCTCATCGTCAGCAGCTTTGGCAAAACCTACCACGTCACCGGCTGGAAGGTGGGCTATGTGCTGGCCCCGGCGGCGCTGATGGCCGAATTTCGCAAGGTGCACCAGTTCAACGTCTTTACGGTCAACACGCCGATGCAGCATGGTCTGGCGGCGTACATGGCCGATCCGGCGCCGTACCGCGGGCTCAGCGCCTTCTACCAGGCCAAGCGCGATCGCTTCCGCGCCGGCCTGGCGCGCACGCGCTTTGGCCTGCTGCCGTGCGAAGGCACCTACTTTCAGTGCGTGGACTACAGCGGCCTGGCGGTGCCCGAGCGCGACCTGCCCGAGGCGGCGTTTTGCGAGTGGCTCACGCGTGAGGTGGGCGTGGCCGCGATCCCGCTGTCGGCTTTCTACGGCGACGGCTTCGATCAGCGCGTGGTGCGTTTTTGCTTTGCCAAGCGCGACGAGACGCTGGACGCGGCCCTGCAGCGGCTGGCGCGCCTGTGATGGCGGCGCGCACCGTCAGCCAAGCTGCGCCCAGACCTTTTCCAGCCGCTTGAGGCTGACGGGATACGGCGTGCGCAGCTCCTGCGCAAACAGGCTCACGCGCAGTTCCTCCAGCATCCAGCGCAGCGCCTGCAACCGCTCGTCGAGCCGGCCCTTGCGCTCGGCCACCAAGCGCCAAAAGCGTTGCTCGTGCGGACGCAATTCGGCCAGACGTGCCGCATCGCGCGCCGGGTCGGCCCGGCACTTGTCCAGGCGCAGCTGCACCGCCTTGAGGTAGCGCGGCAGATGCGCCAGCTGCTCCCAGGGCGTGTCGTGCAAAAAGCGCTTGCCCACCAGGCGCTGCAGGTGCTGCTGCTCGTCGCTGGCCATGGCCGCTGGCGGTTTGCCATCGCGCAACTTGCGCTGGGCGGCCGCCCATTCGGTGAGCACCTGCAGGGTCAGCCGCGCCACTTCCTGTGCGATGAGCACCAGCCGGCCACGCCCCTCCTCCAGCCGGCGCTCGAACGCCGCACCATCGTGCGGCAGCGGCGGCTGCATGAACGCGCGCTCGATGGCCAGCTCCACGATCTGGGTGCGCAACTCGTCCTGCGTACCCAGCGGCATGTAGAGCACGGCCATTTTTTGCAGCTCGGGCAGCGCCTTGTCCAAGGCCTTGAGGCGGTCGCGCAGCTGCAGCGCGAACAGGCGGCGCAAGCCTGCGCGGTGGTGCTGTGCCGCGACCTCTGGCTCGTCATACACCGCCAGCGTCACCGCGTCGCCCGCGTCGAGCAGCGCCGGGTAGCCAATCAGCGTCTGCTTGCCCTGGCGGATTTCCATCATCTCCGGCCAGCTGCCGAAGGCCCAATGCGTGTAGCGGGTGCTGGCGTCGGGCAGTTCGGGCTGGGGCGCTGGCGCGTCGGCGTCGGCGTCCGCACCCGGTGTGGCGCGCGGTGCCCCGCCGGAGGCTACGGCAGGGCCATCCGCGCCGCTGCCGCGCCGCGGCAGGGGCGCACCTTCTGCGCCCGCCGCCGTATCGGGCTCCTCGGCTGCGCGCGCGCCGAGTTTGAGCGCGGCCAGCGCCTGAAAGGCGCCGCGCGCCTGCGCGCCCCATTCGGCTTTGAGCGCCGCCAGGTGGCGACCCATGGCCAGCTGGCGGCCATGTTCATCGACCACGCGGATGTTGAGAAACAAGTGGGCCGGCACCGTCTCGAGCTTGAAGTCGCTGCGCTGCACCGGCAGCCCCGCGCGCTCGCGCACCGCCGCCAGCACGGCGTCGAGCAGGCTGCCCTGCGCCCAGCGCTCGGGCGTGCGCAGGGTGTCGGCGATGGCCTGGGCCGTCTCAGGCAGCGGCACGAGCCGCGCGCGCGGCTTTTGCGGCAGGCTCTTGAGCAGGGCCAAAACCTTGTCGCGCAGCATCCCAGGCACCAGCCACTCGGCCTGCTCGGCGCTGATCTGGTTGAGCGCAAACAACGGCACGTCCACGGTCACGCCGTCGCGCGGGTCGCCCGGCTCGTGCAGGTAGTGCGCCCGGCAATCCACCCCGCCCAGGCGCAGCAGCGGCGGAAAGGCCTGGGTGGTGATGCCGGCCGCCTCGTGGCGCATGAGCTCGTCGCGGCTGAGCATGAGCAGCCGCGGCTGCGTGCGCGACGCGTCACGCCACCAGCGCTCCAAATCGCGCCCACTGCACACATCGGGGGGCAGCTGGCTGTCGTAGAAGGCGTAAATCAGCGCGTCGTCGACCAGCACATCCTGGCGCCGCGCTTTGTGTTCGAGCTGCTGCACCTCGCGCAACACACGGCGGTTGTGCGCCCAAAACGGCAGCCGCGTGTCCCAGGTGTCTTCGGTCAAACCGGCCACCAGCGCCTCGCGGATGAACACCTCGCGCGCAGCGGCGGGGTCGATGCGGCCGTAGGCCACGCGGCGCTGGCTGTAGACGGTCAGGCCGTAGAGCGTGCCACGCTCATGGGCCACGACCTCGGCGCTGCGCTTTTCCCAATGGGGATCACCCACCTGGCGCTTGATCAGGTGCGCACCCACCTGCTCGATCCACTGCGGCTCGATGGTGGCGATGCCGCGGCCAAACAGGCGGGCAGTCTCCACCAGCTCGGCGCACAGAATCCAGCGGCCGGGGCGCTTTTTCAGTCGAACCCCGGGGTGCGGCACGAATTTGATGCCGCGCGTGCCCAGGTAGACATCCTCCGTCTCGTGCTTGCAGCCGACGTTGCCCAGCAGGCCGGCCAGCAGGCTTAGGTGGATTTGCTCGTAGGTGGCGGGTTGGGTGTTGGGCTTCCAGCCATGCTCGGCGCAAACGGTGTGCAACTGCTGGTGGATGTCGCGCCACTCGCGCAAGCGGCGCAGGTGGATGAAGCGCTCGCGCAGCAGCGCCTCGTACTGGCGGTTGGACAGGCGGTGCGTCGGCGCCTCACCCGGCGCGTGCACACCGCCGCGCGCTTTTTCCAGCCAGTCCCACAGCTTGAGGATGCCCACGAACTCGCTGCGCTCGTCGTCGAACGCCGCGTGCGCCTGGTCGGCCTTGGCCTGCGCCTCCAAGGGGCGCTCGCGCACGTCCTGCACGCTCAGGGCGCTGGCGATGACCAACACCTCGGCCAGCGCGCCGCGCTCGCGCGCGGCCAGGATCATGCGGCCCACGCGCGGATCGAGCGGCAGGCGCGACAGCTCGCGCCCCAACGGGGTCAACTGCAGCGTCTCGTCCAGGGCGCCCAGTTCCTGCAGCAGCTGGTAGCCGTCGCTGATGGCGCGGCGCGAGGGCGCCTCCAGGAACGGAAACGCCTCCACGTCGCCCAAGCCCAGCGCCTTCATGCGCAGGATCACCCCGGCCAGTGAGGAGCGCAGGATCTCGGGGTCGGTAAAGCGCGGCCGCGCGGCGAAATCGCGCTCGTCGTAGAGGCGGATGCAAATGCCCTCGGCGACGCGGCCGCAGCGGCCGGCACGCTGGTTGGCAGCGGCCTGGCTGATCGGCTCCACCAGCAGCTGCTCGACCTTGCTGCGCAGGCTGTAGCGCTTGACGCGCGCCAGGCCCGAGTCGATCACGTAGCGGATGCCGGGGACGGTCAGCGAGGTCTCGGCGACGTTGGTGGCCAGCACCACCCGGCGTTTGCCGCTGGGGTGAAAGATGCGGTTTTGCTCGGCGGCGCTCAGGCGCGCGTACAGCGGCAGCACCTCGGTGTCGCGCAGCGCGGGCTGGTGCGACAAGTGCCGGCGCAGGTGGTCCGCGGCATCGCGGATTTCGCGCTCGCCCGGCAAAAAGACCAGGATGTCGCCGGCGTGCGCGCCGCCGCGCCAGAGCTCGTCCACCGCGTCGGCGATCGCCTCCTCCAGCCCGTAGTCGCGACGCTCCTCGAACGGCCGCCAGCGAATTTCCACCGGGTAGGTGCGCCCACTGACGTGGATGATCGGCGCCGGGCCGGCCGCCGTCGCAAAGTGGTGGGCAAAACGCTCGGCGTCGATCGTCGCCGAGGTGATGATGACCTTCAGATCGGGCCGCCGCGGCAGCAGCGCCTTGAGGTAGCCAAGCAAAAAATCGATGTTGAGGCTGCGCTCGTGCGCCTCGTCGATGATCAGGGTGTCGTAGGCGCGCAGCAGCGGGTCGCGCTGGGTTTCGGCCAGCAAAATGCCGTCGGTCATCAGTTTGATGGCGGCACCCGGCTGCAGCCGGTCGTGAAAACGGATCTGGTAGCCGACCAGCTGACCCAGCTCGGTTTGCGTCTCCTCGGCGATGCGCGCCGCCACCGAGGTGGCGGCCAGCCGGCGCGGCTGGGTGTGGCCGATGAGGGGCCGGCGCCGCCGCCCCTCGCCGGGCTGCCAGTGCACGCCACCGCCGCGCCCCATGGCCAGCGCGATCTTGGGCAACTGGGTGGTTTTGCCCGACCCGGTCTCGCCACTGACGATGACGACCTGGTGCGCGCGCAGCGCCGCCTCGATCTCGTCGCGCCGGGCGGACACCGGCAGCGCTTGCGGAAACGCAATCACCGGCGTCGCGGCCGGCTGGTGGCACACTTCGTTTTGCAGCATGACCGCGCGATTATCCTAGCCCACCCGATGTCCACCGTCTTCAACTTCACGTTCGTGCCCTGGTTCCGGTCGGTGGCACCGTACATCCACAAGTTCCGCAACCAGACCTTCGTGGTCGGCGTGCCGGGCGAGGCGATCGCCGCCGGCAAGCTGCCCAACCTGGTGCAAGACCTGGCGCTGATCCAGAGCATGGGCGTGCGCATCGTGCTGGTGCACGGCTTTCGGCCCCAGGTCAATGAGCAGCTGCGCGCCAAGGGGCACGAGGCGCGCTACCACAACGGCATACGCATCACCGACCCGGTGACGCTGGACTGTGCGCAGGAGGCCGCCGGCCAGCTGCGCTACGAAATCGAAGCCGCCTTCAGCATGGGCCTGCCCAACACGCCCATGGCCGGCGCGACGGTGCGCGTGATCTCGGGCAATTTCATCACCGCGCGGCCGGTGGGCATCGTCGATGGCATCGACTTTCAACACTCGGGGCTGGTACGCAAGGTGGACGCCGTCGGCATCGTGCGCGCGCTGGACATGGGGGCGCTGGTGCTGCTGTCGCCCTTCGGCTTCTCGCCCACGGGCGAGGCGTTCAACCTCAGCATGGAGGAGGTGGCCACCAGCGTCGCGGTGGCGCTGCAGGCCGACAAGCTCATCTTCGTCACCGAGATCCCCGGCATCCGCGTGCGGCCGTTCGATCCGCCAGGCGACGACAACCCCATCGACACCGAGCTGCCGCTGGCCGACGCCGAGCGCATCCTGGCCGAGGGGCCGCAGCCCGCGCAGCCCACCGACCCGGGCTTTTACCTGCAGTACTGCGTGCGCGCCTGCAAGGGCGGCGTGGAGCGCAGCCACATCATCCCGTTTGCCGTCGACGGCTCGTTGCTGCTGGAGGTGTACGTGCACGATGGCATCGGCACCATGGTGGTCGATGAGAAGCTGGAGAGCCTGCGCGAGGCCACGGCCGACGACGTCGGGGGCATCTTGCAGCTCATCGAGCCGTTCGAAAAAGATGGCACGCTGGTCAAGCGCAGCCGCACCGAGATCGAGCGCGACATCGCCAACTACACCATCATCGAGCACGACGGCGTCATCTTTGGCTGTGCGGCGCTCTACCCCTACCCCGAGGCGCGCACCGGGGAGATGGCGTCGTTGACCGTCTCGCCACAGGCGCAGGGCCAGGGCGACGGCGAAAAGCTGCTCAAGCGCATCGAGCAGCGCGCACGCCTGATGGGGCTGGAGAGCATCTTCGTGCTCACCACGCGCACCATGCACTGGTTCCTCAAGCGGGGCTTTCAACCCGTGTCACCGGATTGGTTGCCCGAGGCGCGCAAGCGCAAATACAACTGGGACCGGCGCAGCCAGGTGCTGGTCAAACGCCTGGGCTAAAAACACCAAACCGCCCCGTGGGCGGTTTGGCGCTCGCGCAACGGGCGCAAAGGCCCGCTGCCGGGAAGGACGGCCGCCGGCTTACGCCAGCGGTCTGCCCATCACTGCTTTTGCTCTTGCGGCTTTTGCTCGCCACCGGCGGGTTGGGCCTGGTCGGCAGCGGGCTGCTGAGCGGGTTGCTGCGCGGCATCGGCGGCAGCGGGCTGCGCCGGCTGCTGGGCGCTGTCGGCAGGCGCCGGCGCCGCAGCCGGGGCGGGAGCGGGCGCGGGGGCTTCTTCCTTCTTGCCGCAGGCGGCAAGGCTGGCAGCAGCGATCAGGGCAGCAATCAGAGCGGTCTTGTTCATGGTGTTCGGGTTGTGTCACGCAAAAACCGGGTGGGAGATCACGGCCTCACGCCGCCGGCACGGCGTGGGTCGTGGTCCGCGTGCCACGGCGGGACCGCCGCGCACGAAACAGCCTCATTATAGGAAGCTCACCTAGGGTTTACCCTTGTAAGCAGTCGTAACAATTGCTACCGAAGCTCTCACGGTGGAACCCGCAGCAGGCCCGCCGGGGCTATGCGTCGGCGAGGTGCAGCCAGCCCGCCTCGAACCACTGGGCCAGCACACGTTGCGCGTCGGCGCTGGCACGCCGCACCGATGCGGCATCGAGCGCGCGCGCGTCGGCCAAGCGACGCATCAAGCGCGCATCGCGCCCGCGCGCCAGCAGCGCCTCCCCGTTGATGAACACGTGGTGGTCGTCATAGGCCATGCGGGTGCGCCGGTCCAACACCACCGCCCCCGGCGTCCAGGCCCCTGCAGGCGGGTCGAACCACACCCGCGGCTTGGGCTCGGTGAGCACCTCGCCCAGCGCGCACGCCAGCGCCTGCTCGTCGGCCAGCAGGCGTTGCAAGCCCGCGCGTGCGAAGTCGTGCAAGGCCGCGGGGATGCGCGCCGGCTCGGCGGTGGCGGGCTGTTGGGGGTCGCGGTAGAGCACGTCATCCTCGTGGTCGTCGGCCAGGCGCTGCGCCAGCTCGGCGGCCAGCCCGCCGCGCTCGGGGACGCGAAAACCGATCGAGTAGGTCATGCAGTCCCCCCCTTCGGCCACCCCGTCGTGGGCCCAGCGCGGCGGCAGGTAGAGCATGTCGCCGGGCTCGAGCACCCATTCCTGCTCCGGCTCGAAGCGCTGCAGGATCTTGCACGGCAGGTCGGGGCGCAGCGTCAAATCGCGCTGACGGCCGATGCGCCAGCGCCGCCGGCCACTGGCCTGCAGCAAAAAGACGTCGTAGCTGTCGTAGTGTGGCCCGACGCCGCCACGGTCGCTCGCCCACGAAATCATCACATCGTCCAGGCGCACATCGGGCACGAAGCGAAACCGCTGCATCAGCGCGTGCACGCCGTCGTGGTGCAGGTCCACCCCTTGCACGAGCAGGGTCCAACCCGGGCGGCTGCGCGGCGGCAAGGCCTGCTCGCCACGCCGCGCGGCCGGATCGAAGGGCCCATGGCGCAGGCGCCAGGTCTGCGCCGGGTCGGCGGCCTCGGGGTGTTGCTCGATGACGCGCGACTCCACGTCATCGCGCGCGGCCAGCGCCAACAGCTCGGTGCGCGACAGCAGAGGAGCAAACCCCGGGATGGCTTGCCGAATCAGCAGCGGGCGGCGCTGCCAGTGACGGCGCATGAACTGCGCGGGCGACAGCCCCCCCAGCAAGGCGATGGGGGTGTCGGGCGTGGGTGTGTGGGAGACGTCGTGCGCGTGGCGGTGGGGGCGGATCATGGGACAATTGTCCAATGAAAATCTCTCCGCCTTGTGTGGTCAGCCTGAGCTGGACCCTGAAGGACACCCTGGGTGAGGTGCTCGATGCCTCGGACGAGCCGGTCGAGTTCCTCGTCGGTGGCCGCGACCTGCTGGCCAGCATCGAGCAGGCCCTGCTCGGCCGTGGCCCGGGCGACCGCCTGGAACTGCACCTGGAACCGAAGGATGCTTTTGGCGACTTCGACGACCAGCTGATCTACCTGGAGCCGCGCGCGGCCTTCCCGGCCGAACTGGAGGTGGGCATGGCCTTCGAAGGCCTGCCCCCGGGGTGCACCCCGGATGCGCCGCGCGACCGGCTGTATTTTGTCAGCGAAATCTACCCCGAGCACGTGGTGCTCGACGCCAACCACCCGCTGGCGGGCATGGCGCTGCGCCTGACGCTGCAGGTGCACGAGGTGCGTGAAGCCACCGTCGACGAAGTGGGCCGGGGCAGCACCGGTACGGGGTTCTTCCAGGTGCGCCTGGACGGCTGAGCGGCGCGGTCACGGCGCGCGCACCTGCGCGCACGCCTCGAGCAGCCAGTCGCGCAGCAGCGCCAGCGCCGGGCGCTCGTCGCCCTGCGGCTGCACCAGGTAGTACGCGCGCTGCGCCCTGAGCGGCCGCGGGCAGGCCACGACCAGCGCCCCGCTGGCCAGCTCGTCCTGCACCAGCAGGGTGGGCATCAACGCCACGCCCAACCCCGCGATCGCGGCGGCCGTTTGCATCGAAAACAGCTCATAGCGCGGTCCCGCCATGGCGCGCGGCGCGTCCACCCCTTGGGCGTCGAACCATTGGCGCCACGCCTCGGGCCGGGTGGATTGTTGCAGCAGCGGCAGCGCAGCCAGCGTCTGCGGCGTCACCGGCTCCCCCGCTGGCAGCAGGCGCGGGCTGCACACCGGCAGCACGTCTTCATCGAGCAGGTGGGTGGCGCGCGTGCCGGCCCACTGCTGCAGTTGCTGCGGTGTGCCGGCCCAGATGGCGGCATCGATACCGGTGTCGGTGAACAGGAAGGGACGCGTGCGCGTCTCCAGGTGCACCAGCAGCTCCGGATGGCGCGCGGCCAGCTGCGGCAGGCGCGGGATCAGCCACCGCGTGGCAAAGGTGGGCACGGTGCCCAACGTCAGGGTGTCGGCCGGGCCGCTGCGTCCCATGACGTCCATGGCGTCGCGCTCCAGCGCGTCGAGGCGCTGGCGCACGTGCCGCGCGTAGTCCGCCCCGGCGGGGGTCAACACCATGCCATGCTGGGTGCGGCGAAACAGCGCCACGCCCAAAAACGCCTCCAGCGCCGCCACCTGGCGCGACACCGCGCCTTGCGTCAGGTTGAGCTCCTGGGCGGCACGGGTGAAGCTCTGGTGGCGCGCGGCAGCCTCGAAACAGTTGAGTGCCTGCAAGGACGGCAGCTTGCGTCGCATGGTGGAACGAGGCTACCACATTCGACATTCCGTTGGCGCATATCTGGACGAAAATTTTTCGTTTGCGACGGCCCGCATTCGGTCTTAGGATGCCGCCGTCAATCCCCCGTCTTTGTGAGGCAACCCGATGTCGACGACCGCCCGCTTTTCCTGGTCCGATCCGTTTTTGCTCGATGACCAACTGACCGCCGACGAGCGCCAGGTGCGCGACGCCGCGCACACCTATTGCCAAGAGCGCTTGCTGCCGCGCGTGCAGATGGCGTTTCGTACCGAATCCACCGACCGTGCCATCTTCAACGAAATGGGCGCCATCGGCCTGCTCGGCCCCACCATCCCGGAGCAGTACGGCGGCGCGGGCCTCAACTACGTCAGCTACGGGCTGATCGCGCGCGAAGTCGAGCGCGTCGACAGTGGCTACCGCAGCATGATGAGCGTGCAGTCCTCCCTGGTGATGGTGCCGATCTATGAATTCGGCACCGAAGCGCAAAAGCAAAAATACCTGCCCAAGCTGGCCACGGGCGAGTGGGTGGGGTGCTTTGGCCTGACCGAACCCAACCACGGCTCCGACCCGGGCAGCATGGTCACGCGCGCGCGCAAGGTGCCGGGGGGCTATGCGCTCAGCGGGGCCAAAATGTGGATCACCAACAGCCCCATCGCCGACGTCTTCGTCGTTTGGGCCAAGGACGACGACGGGCAGATCCGCGGCTTCATCCTGGAAAAGGGCTGGAAGGGCCTGTCGGCCCCCGCCATCCACGGCAAGGTGGGCCTGCGCACCAGCATCACCGGCGAAATCGTCATGGACGAGGTGTTCTGCCCGGAAGAAAACGCCTTCCCCGACATCCGTGGCCTCAAGGGGCCGTTTACCTGCCTCAACAGCGCGCGCTACGGCATCGCCTGGGGGGCGCTGGGCGCCGCCGAGGACTGCTACCACCGCGCGCGCCAGTATGTGCTCGATCGCCAGCAATTCGGGCGGCCGCTGGCGGCCAACCAGCTCATTCAGAAAAAGCTGGCCGACATGCTCACCGAAATCAGCCTGGGCCTGCAGGGCTGCCTGCGCTTGGGCCGGCTCAAGGACGAAGGCAAAGCGGCGGTGGAGATCACCAGCATCGTCAAGCGCAACAGCTGCGGCAAGGCGCTCGACATCGCGCGCATGGCGCGCGACATGATGGGCGGCAATGGCATCAGCGATGAATACGGCGTGGTACGCCACCTGGTCAACCTGGAGGTGGTCAACACCTACGAGGGCACGCACGACATCCACGCACTGATCCTGGGCCGTGCGATCACGGGCATCCAGGCGTTTACCGCCTGACGCGCCATGGCACCGTTCACCGACACGGACGGCCCGTTCGCCGCTGCCGAGGCACCCCGGCCACTGACGGGGGTGCGCGTGCTGGACCTCTCGCGCGTGCTGGCCGGCCCCTGGGCCAGCCAAATCCTGGCCGACTACGGGGCCGACGTCATCAAGGTCGAACGCCCCGGCAGCGGGGACGATACGCGCGCCTGGGGCCCACCGTGGTGGCAGCCCGACCCCACCCGCGACACCGCGCGCGTGGCGGCGTACTTTGTATGCGCCAACCGAGGTAAGCGCTCGGTGGCCATCGACATCACCACCCCCGCGGGCATCGAGCAGGTGCGCACCCTGGCACGCGACGCCGACGTGCTGATCGAAAACTACAAAGTCGGTCAGCTGGCCAAGTATGGGTTGGATGCGCGCAACCTGCAGGCGCTCAACCCACAGCTGATCTATTGCTCCATCACCGGCTACGGGCAAACCGGGCCGCTGGCGCACAAAGCCGGCTACGACTTCGCCATCCAGGCCGAGGGCGGGCTGATGAGCATCACCGGCGAGCCCGACGGCGAACCGCAAAAGGTGGGCGTGGCGGTCACCGACCTGATGACCGGCGTGTACGCGGCCACCGCCATCCTGGCCGCCCTGCACGAGCGCCAGCGCACAGGGCGTGGGCGGGTGTTGGACGCCTCGCTGTTCGACGTGCAGGTGGCCATGCTGGCCAACCAGGCCAGCAACCAGCTCATCGGCCAGCGCACGCCCGGGCGCATGGGCAACGCGCACCCCAACATCGTGCCGTATCAGGCCTTCCCCACCCAAGACGGGCACCTGGTGTTGGCGGTGGGCAACGACAGCCAGTTCCAACGCTTTTGCGAGGTGGCGGGCCATCCCGCCGTGGCACGCGACGTGCGTTTTGCCACCAACCCGGCGCGCGTGGAGCACCGCAACGTCCTGGTGCCGCTGATCACCGAGTGGACGCGCACACGCACCACCGCGGACTGGGTGCAGGCGCTGGACGCGGTGGGCGTGCCGTGCGCACCGATCCACGACATCGCGCAGGTGATGGCCCACCCCCATGTGCGGGCCCGCGGCATGGTGCTGCCCGCCGCGCCCGACCGCCCGCCGATGGTGGCACACCCGGTGCTGTTCGACGGTCAGCGGCCCACGGCCCCACGCCCGCCCCCTGCGCTGGGTGCCGATCCAGCGCAATGGGATGCACCCGCCCCGGACGGGGGTGCAGCGCCTACCTAGGGTTTCCATGTAGCGGCCGCACGAGCAGTACACCCGGGCCAGTGGTTGGGGATAACTGTATCGGTGATGGGGTCAATCGTCCGCTAGATTCACGCCAACGGCTCTTGACAACGACGCATGACGACACAAACCCCTCTGGTCACCTTCTCCGGCGTGCAAAAAACCTACGACGGCGAGCACCTGGTGGTGCGTGATCTGCACCTCGACATCGAAGCGGGGGAGTTCCTTTCGCTGTTGGGCCCGTCCGGCTCGGGCAAGACCACGACGCTGATGATGCTCGCCGGCTTCGAGACGCCCACCGCGGGCGAAATCCGGCTGCGCGGGCGCGACATCACCCACACGCCGCCGCACAAGCGGCATTTTGGGATGGTGTTTCAAAACTACGCGCTCTTTCCGCACATGACGGTGGCGGACAACATCGCCTACCCGTTGACGGTGCGGCGCGTGCGTCGGGCCGAGCGTGAGGCCAAGGTGCGGCGGGCGCTGGACATGGTGCAGATGGGCCGCATGGCGGAGCGCTACCCCGCACAGCTCTCGGGCGGCCAGCAACAGCGCGTGGCGCTGGCGCGTGCGCTGGTGTTCGACCCCCAGCTTGTGCTCATGGACGAACCGCTGGGCGCCCTGGACAAGCAGCTGCGCGAGCACATGCAAATCGAGCTCAAAGCGCTGCACCGGCAACTCGGCATCACCTTCGTGTACGTCACGCGCGACCAGTCGGAGGCGCTGACGATGTCGGACCGCGTGGCCGTGTTCAACGAAGGCGTGATTCAGCAAATCGACCGTGTCGATCGCTTGTACGAGGCGCCGGTCAATCGCTTCGTCGCCTCGTTTGTGGGCGACAGCACCACGCTCGATGCCCGCGTGGTCGAGGTCGCCGGTGACGACGCGATCGTGGCGCTGGCCGATGGCACCCGGCTGCGCGGACGCAACGTCAACGGCGCGACCGTTGGCGACGCGGTGCAGTGCTGTATCCGGCCCGAGCGCATCGCGGTCGTGGCGCCCGACCAGCCTGCGCCCAGTGGCAACCTCATCGAGGCCGTGTTGGACGACACCATTTACTTCGGCGATCACCTGCGCCTGCGCTGCCGACGCCCCCAAGGCCCGGAAGTGATCGTCAAGTGCCCCTTGTCGCAGAGTGCTCCCGCGGCGGGTGCGGTTGTGCGCTTGCACCTGCCCGCGGCGTATTTGCGGCTCTACCGTTGACTTTCCCCCACCACTTGACAGAGGAGAACCCCACGATGCGATTCACCGCCACCCTGATCGCCCTTGCCGCCCTGTGCGGCACGGCCGCCCAAGCGCAGTCGTCCCTGACCGTGGTCAACTTCGGCGGCGCCAACGGCGCCGCGCAAAAAAAGGCGTACATCGAGCCGTTCGAAAAGGCCCAGAACGTGCGCGTCACGGCCGTCGAGTACAACGGCGAGCAGGCGCGCATCAAAGCCATGGTGGAATCCCGCAAGGTCACCTGGGATGTCGTGGAAGTCGAAAGCCCCGACGTCAATCGCGGCTGCGATGAGGGGCTGTTCGAGCGGCTCGACTGGACCAAGATCGGCAACAAGGCCGACTTTCTGCCCGCTGCGGTGCACGAGTGTGGCGTGGGCACGTTCGTGTGGTCCACGGTGCTCGCCTACAACGGTGACCGGCTCAAGAACGCGCCAACCAGCTGGGCGGATTTCTGGGATGTGCAGAAATTCCCCGGCAAGCGGGGCATGCGCAAAGGCGCACGCTACAACCTGGAATTTGCCTTGATGGCAGACGGCGTCCCACCCGCCGATGTCTACAAGGTGCTCGCCACCAAGGAAGGCGCGGACCGCGCGTTTCGCAAGCTCACCGAGCTCAAGCCCCACATCCAATGGTGGGAAGCGGGTGCACAGCCGCCGCAGTTTCTGGTCGCCGGCGATGTGGTCATGTCCACCGCGTACAACGGCCGTATCGATGCCGCCCAGCGCGAAGGTCGTAACCTCAGAATCAGCTGGACCGGCGGCATTTACGACCTGGACTACTGGGTCATCCCCAAAGGCTCGCCCAACCGCGATCTGGCACATCGCTTCATCGCTGCGGCCAGCACGCCCGATGCACAGGCCCAATACGCCCGGCTGATCTCCTACGGCCCGACCAACAAAAAGGCGCTGGGGCTGCTCGACGCCAAGGTGCTGGAGCAGTTGCCCACCTCGCCGGCCAACAGCAAAGATGCCTTGCGTTTTGACATTCGCTTCTGGGCCGACCAGGGCGAGGCTCTGGAGAAGCGCTTCGCGGCATGGGCGGCGCAATGACGGCTGCGGCGATCCCGGGCAGCGCCGATTTGGTGCGGCAGTTGCGCCGCACCCAACGGCGCCAGCAGTGGCGCGCGGCGGCATTGACCGCGCCGCTGCTGCTGTTTTTGCTGGTGTTCTTTCTGGTGCCGCTGGGCAGCCTGCTGGTGCGCGCGGTGGAAAACCCCGAAGTCGCCGACACGTTGCCCGCCACGGCGCGCGCCTTGGCTGACTGGGACGGCCGCGCAGCCCCACCAGCGGCCGCTTATGCCGCCATCGCCGCGGACCTGGGTGCCTTAAGCGAAACGGCACAGGCCGGCGCCCTGGCCCGACGCCTCAACAGCGAAGTGCCCGGTGCGCGCTCGCTGGTCATGGGCACCTACCGCGCCGTGCGCGAATGGTCGGCGCCGCCAGCCGATGTGCGACAGGCGCTGCTGGAACTGGACCCGCGCTGGGGCGAAATGTCGTATTGGCAGGCCATCGCCAAAAACACCCAGCGCTGGACGCCGGACTACCTGCTCGCGGCGCTGGACATGCGCCGCTCGCTCGACGGCACCATCGAGCGCATCCCACCCGAGGAAGCGGTGTTCTCCCAAATCCTCTGGCGCACGTTCGAAATCAGCGCCGTCGTCACGCTGGTTGCGCTGCTGATGGCCTACCCGCTGGCCTATTGGCTCAGCACCCTGCCCGAGCGGCGCGCCAACCTGATGCTGATCCTGGTCTTGCTGCCCTTTTGGACGTCGGTGTTGGTGCGCATCGCGGCCTGGATCGTGCTGCTGCAAAACAATGGCCTCATCAATCACGGCCTGCAAACCGTGGGCCTGATCGACGAGCCGCTGCCGCTGCTGTTCAACCGCACCGGCGTCATCATCGCCATGGTGCACATCCTGCTGCCGTTCATGATTTTGCCGCTCTACAGCGTGATGAAGACGGTGCCTGCGAACTACCTGCGGGCGGCCGTCTCACTGGGCAGCCACCCGCTGGCAGCGTTCGTGCGTGTCGTGCTGCCGCAAACCTACCCGGGCGTCGCCGCGGGCAGCCTGCTGGTGTTCATCACGTCCATTGGCTATTACGTCACGCCCGCGCTGCTGGGTGGGGCCAGCGACCAGATGCTGAGCTACTACGTCGCCCAATACACCAACGTCGAAGTCAATTGGGGCATGGCCTGCGCGTTGGGGGCCGTGTTGCTGGCAGCCACGCTGGTGCTGTTCGTCTTCTACCGGCGCGTCGCACGCGGCGGGCTGAGCCTGGGTTGAGGGGAGTCCACGATGCGTCGTTGGTTGCCCGATCTCCCATCGCACTACCGCTGGTTCGACCACCTGGGCTGGTGGCTGCTGCGCCTGGCGGCGCTGGGCGTGCTGGGTTTTTTGGTCCTGCCCATCGCCGCCATCGTGCCACTGTCGTTCAGCGACAGCACGTTCTTGGCCTACCCGATCGAAAACTGGTCGCTGCGCTGGTACCGCGAAATGTGGCACGCACCCGAATGGGCCCGCGCGGCCCGCAACAGCTTCATTGTCGCCCCTGCGGCCACCTTGATTGCCACCGTGTTGGGTACGCTCGCGGCCATGGGCCTGGCACGCACGCGCTTCCCCGGCAAGGAGCTGATCAACAGCATCGTGATCGCGCCCATGGTGGTGCCCATCGTCGTGGTGGGCGTGAGCACGTATTTGTATTTTGCGCGGCTGGGCCTGAACGACTCGTACCTGGGGCTGATTCTGGTGCACGCAGCGCTGGGCGCCCCGTTCGTCGTCACCACCGTGATGGCCACACTGCAGAATTTCAACACCAACCTGGTGCGCGCCAGCCTGAGCCTGGGCGCCGGGCCGTTGGAGACGTTTCGCCGCGTCACGCTGCCGGTGATCGCGCCGGGGGTGATCTCGGGTGCGCTGTTCGCATTCGCCACCTCGTTCGACGAAGTCGTGGTAACGCTGTTTTTGGCCGGTCCGCAGCAGGTCACCCTGCCCCGGCAAATGTTTACCGGCATCCGCGAAAACATCTCCCCCACCATCGCTGCCGTGGCCACGCTGCTGACGCTGTTCACCACCGCGCTGATGCTGGTACTGGAGTGGCTGCGCGGCCGCCGGCGCTGACCCGACACGCCTTTGACCATGCCCAACCAACCCCTAGGCGGCAACGAAATGCCGCGCTTTGGCGGCCCTGCGACCATGATGCGGCTGCCAACCGCGACCTCGCCGGTCGGGCTGGATGCTGCCTTCATCGGTGTGCCGCTCGACATCGGAACGAGCCACCGCCCAGGCGCGCGCTTTGGGCCGCGCCAGATCCGCGCCGAATCCTGCCTGCTACGGCCCTACAACATGGCCACCGGCGCCGCGCCGTTTGACACCCTGCAGGTGGCCGATCTGGGCGATGTGCCCATCAACACGTTCCACCTGCCCAAGTCGATCGCCATCATCGAGCAGCACTACCGCCCGATCCTCGACGCGGGCTGCATACCGCTGACACTGGGCGGGGATCACACCATCGTGCTGCCCATTTTGCGCGCGGTGGCCGCGCGTCACGGGCCGGTCGCGCTCATCCACGTGGACGCGCACGCCGACGTCAACACGCACATGTTCGGCGAGCCGTTGGCGCACGGCACCCCCTTTCGCCGCGCCGTGGAGGAAGGGTTGCTGCAAGGCGACAAAGTCTGGCAAATCGGCCTGCGCGGTACCGGCTACGCGGCAGACGACTTCGATTGGCCGCGGGCGCAGGGCTTTCACATCGTGCCCGCGCACGAGGTCTGGTGGCGGTCGCTGGCGCCGCTGATGGCCGAGGTGCGCGCCGCGATCGGGGCGGATACCCCCACCTACCTGAGCTTCGACATCGACGGCATCGACCCCGCGTACGCCGGCGGCACCGGCACCCCGGAAATGGGCGGCCTTAGCGTGCCACAGGCGTTGGAGATCGTGCGCGGCTGCCGCGGCCTCAACCTGGTGGGCTGTGACCTGGTCGAAGTCTCGCCACCCTACGACACGAGCGGCAACACCGCTTTGCTCGCCGCCAATTTGTTGTACGAAATGCTGTGTGTGTTGCCCGGTGTGACGTACCGGTGAATGCAGCCACTCACCGGCTGGCGCTGTACCGGTCGCGCCCCCCGCACAGCGCCGCAGCGGCTGTCGCCCGCTGTACCGGTGGTGTGCGGGCCTTCGCGCTACAGTGATGCATCCTTTTTGGACGTGATGGAGACGACGATGGACATGAAGGCTTCCCCACTGGCCCAGCTCAAGGACCCAACGCTGCTCAAAACCGACGCCCTGATCGACGGGCAGTGGGTGGCCGGCAGCGCCCGCTTCGACGTGCGCGACCCCGCCACGGGGCAACCGCTGGCGCAGGTGGCCAAGCTGGGCCCCGCCGACGCGGAAGCGGCCATCGCGGCCGCCAACGCCGCTTGGCCCGCTTGGCGCAACAAAACCGCCAAGGAGCGCGCCAACATCCTGCGCAAGTGGTACGAGCTGCTCATGGCCAACCAGGACGACCTGGGCCGCCTGATGACCGCCGAGCAGGGCAAGCCGCTGCCCGAGGCCAAGGGTGAGGTCGCCTACGGCGCCAGCTTCGTCGAATGGTTTGCCGAGGAGGCCAAGCGTGTCAACGGCGAGACGCTGCCACCATTCGACAACAACCGCCGCCTGCTGGTGCTGCGCCAGCCCATCGGCGTGTGCGCGGCCATCACGCCGTGGAACTTCCCGCTGGCCATGATCACGCGCAAGGTCGCGCCTGCGCTGGCGGCCGGCTGCCCGGTGGTCATCAAGCCGGCCGAACAAACCCCGCTGACGGCCCTCGCCGCGGCCGAGCTGGCCATCCGCGCCGGCATCCCGGCCGGGGTGCTCAACGTGCTGACCAGCGACGGGCCGGGCAGCGTGGAAATCGGCAAGGTGTTGTGCGCGAGCGACGTGGTGCGGCACCTGAGCTTCACCGGCTCCACCGAGGTCGGTCGCATCCTGATGGCGCAGTGCGCTCCCACGGTCAAGAAGCTGTCGCTGGAGCTGGGCGGCAATGCGCCGTTCATCGTCTTCGACGATGCCGACATCGACAGCGCGGTCGAAGGGGCGTTTGCCAGCAAATACCGCAACGCCGGCCAAACCTGCGTCTGCTCCAACCGCATCTATGTGCAGGAGGGCGTCTACGAGGCCTTCGTGCAAAAGTTTGCGGCCAAGGTGGCCACGGCCAAGGTGGGCAACGGCTTCGAGGACGGCGTCAACCAAGGCCCGCTGATCGAGGAAGCGGCGGTGGAAAAAGTGCAGCGCCACGTGGACGACGCGCTGGCCAAGGGCGCGCGCTTGCTCACCGGCGGGCGGCGCCTGGGCGGCCTGTTTTACGCGCCGACGGTGGTGGCCGACGCCACGCCCGACATGCTGTGCGCGCGCGAGGAAACCTTTGGCCCGTTTGCGCCGGTGTTCAAGTTCCGCACCGAGGAGGAGGTCATCCGCCTGGCCAACGACACCGAGTACGGGCTGGCGGGGTATTTCTACAGCCGCGACGTGGGCCGCATCTTCCGCGTGGCCGAGGCGTTGGAATACGGGATGGTGGGCGTCAACGTCGGGATTTTGGCCACGGAACACGTCCCCTTCGGTGGCGTCAAACAATCCGGGCTGGGCCGTGAAGGGTCGCACCACGGCATCGACGAGTACGTGGAAATCAAGTACGTCTGCATCGGCGACGTGCTCAAGTGACGCGGCCAGCGGACGCGGGGGTGGCCACCCGGCGCCCCCGGCCCAGGCGCGGGTGGCGAACCGGGGCCGCGCGGCGCCGAGTGCCTTCGCGCTTTGCTCTACAATACATGGCGCTGCGGGCGTCGTTCAATGGTAGGACCTGAGCTTCCCAAGCTCAAGACGTGGGTTCGATTCCCATCGCCCGCTCCATCATCGTGGTGCCGCCGTGACGCGGCACGCGATTCGCCCTGAAGGGGTGACACCCCCCGCCGTTGCCCTCCCCTACCCCGTGTTCAAAAACCTGACGGTCTTTCGCCTTGGCGATGGCTTTGCGGCCGCGCTGGAACCGATGGAGCAGGCGCTGGCCGCCGCGCCCTTTGTTCCCTGCGGGCCCACGCAGATGCAAAGCGAAGGCTGGGTGGCGCCGCGCGGTCAGCCGCACGCCCCGTTGGTCGAGTCGGTGGCGGGGCACCGGCTGATGCGCTACCGCATCGAAACCAAGCGCGTCCCCGCCGCGGTCGTCAAGCGTGAGCTGCAGGCGCGCTGCGCCCAGATCGAGGCCACCGAAGGTCGGCAACCCGGCCGACGCGAGCAGCGTGACCTCAAGGAAGCCATCGTGCAGGCGCTGTTGCCGATGGCCTTTGCCCAAACGGTGGACATCACCGTGTGGATGGATGTGCAAGCGGGCCGCATCGCGTTGGACACCACCAGCGCCAAACGGGCGGACGCTGTGGTGACGGCGCTGGTGCGCGCACTCGACGGGCTGCGCGTGGAGCCGCTGCAGACGGCGCTGTCCCCCGCGACCGCCATGGCCGGCTGGCTGGGGGCCGACGCGCAGGACTGGCCCGCGCACTTTGCGCCGGGGCGGGACGTCGAGCTCAAGGGCGACGGCGACAGCCCGGCGGTGGTGCGCTTTACCCGCCACGTGCTCGACACCGAGGAGATGCGGCGGCACCTCGCCCAAGGCAAACGCCCCACCAAGCTGGCGCTGGACTGGGACGGGCGCGTCAACTTTGTGCTGACCGATGGCGCGCAACTGCGCCGCATCGCCTTTCAAGACGGCGTGTTCGAAGCCCCGGAGGCCGAGCAGGCCGACCGCGGCTTCGACGCCGATGCCGCCATCGCGACCGGCGAGCTCAGCAGCTTGCTCGACGATTTGATCGCCGCGCTGGGCGGCGAAGCGCCGCGCTGAATCACCCTTTGAGCGCCTGACCGTCGCCGCCGATCACGCGCACGTCGATGGGGATGCCCTGCTGCACGCTCATCGAAATGGTGCAGAACTCCTCGAACTGCCCGAGGATGCGGTCGAGATGCTCGTACGCGTCGCCGGGACGCTCCAGTCGAATCTCGACTTCGATGCGCTGCACCCGCAGGCGATTGGCGGCGTTGCGGCCGACGGTGGCGCGCGCCACCGCAGTCAGGGTGCCGGGGTCCTGCTTGAATTTGGTCAGCGCAAACGTCAGGCTCGCGCTCAGACAGTTGGCCACGGCCGCGAGCAGCAGGTGTTTCGGCGTGGGGCCGTTGGATTCGCCCAGCGGGGGCGGTTCGTCGCTGAACAGCGTGGGCGTGCCCAGCCCGAAATCGATCTCGAATTGATAGCCGCTGCGTCGAACGAGCGTGATGGTGGTAGGGGTATCCATATTCGGGTTTCTCCGGATGCGCATGGGTCGCAGTCCTTGCGATAAATCAAGGGTGGTCGCCATGCCCCCTGCATCATACAAACCCGCAAGGGTATGAATGACAAACGGGGACACCGCCATGCACCGATTCGATTCCGATCGCCGCAAAACACTGGCACGGCTGGCCGCCATCGGGGCCGCGGCGCTGGCCGCCGACGCGGCGCGTGCCCAGGTGGCGCCGGTGGCGGCGGACAGCAGGGCCCGCATCGTCATCGTGGGCGCCGGGGCGGCTGGGCTGGCCAGCGCCTCGCATCTGCGGCGCCGACTGCCCCAGGCAAGCATCACCCTCATCGATGCCCGGCGCGATCACTACTACCAGCCCGGGTTCACGCTGGTGGGGGCCGGCATCAAGCCGGCGCATTACGTCATTTCCACGACGCGGGAATACATCCCGCAGGGCGTCGACTGGATCGAGGAGGCGGCTGCGGAAATCGACCCGGAGGCCCGCCACCTCGTGACGTCGAGCGGGCGCAAGGTGGGCTACGACTTTTTGATCGTGGCCTGCGGACTGGAACTGAACTACGGCGCGATCGAGGGCATGGACACGGCCTGGATCGGCCGTGACGGGGTGGGCAGTGTCTATCAAGGTCCACAGGCTGCCGCCGCCACGTGGCAGGCCATGTCTGCCTTTGCGGAACGGGGCGGGGTTGGTCTGTTCGGCCGGCCGCACACGGACATGAAATGCGCCGGCGCGCCGCTGAAGTACACTTTCATCACCGACGACCGCCTGCGCCGCGCCGGCAGCCGCAGCAAGGCCGAGCTCCATTACCTGGCCCCGCAGAAGGCGCTCTTTTCCGTCCCCATCGTGTCGGAAAAGGTGCGCATGCTGTTCCAGGACCGTGGCATCCGCACCCATTACGAGCACCAGCTCGTGTCGCTGGACCTGGGGCGCCGGCTGGCGACCTACCGTTCCCCCGCCGGTACCACGGAGCTGCAGTACGACTTCATCCACGTCGTGCCGCCGATGCGCGCGCCGGAGGTGGTGCGCTACAGTCCGCTGCCGTGGCAAGACGGGCCGTTTGCGCGCGAGAGCTGGATGGAGGTGGACCGCGAGACGCTGCGCCATAAGCGCTACGCCAACGTGTTCGGCGTCGGGGACATCGCCGGCGTGCCCAAGGGTAAGACCGCGGCCAGCGTCAAGTGGCAAGTGCCGGTGGCGATGGACCACTTGGTCGGTGACATCACGGGCAAACCCTCGGCCGAAAAGTACAACGGCTACACCTCGTGCCCGCTGATCACCCGGCTGGGCCGCGCGATGCTCATCGAATTCGACTACCAAGACAACCTCTACCAGTCCTTCCCCGGCTTCATCGCACCGCTGGAAGAACTTTGGGTGAGCTGGGTGATGAAGACGATGGCCCTCAAGCCCACCTATCTGAGCATGCTGCGCGGTCGCACCTAAGGCCCGGCCGCCCGTTCGGAGAACCTGCCCATGAAGACCTACGATCCCTTGGTGTTTCTTGCGGTATTCCACGAGATGCTCGGCCCACTGCTGTGGCTATTGCCGCTGCTTGCGCTGGCCACGGTGGTGGGATTCGTGTGGCTGTGGCGGCGCGACGGCCGGATCGTCACGCGGCGGCTGGTGCAGTCGGAACTGTTGGGGTTGCTGGGGGGCGGCGTTGCCCTCGTGATCATGGCCGTGGTGTCTTCATCGGGTTTTACCGATGCGGCGGGGCCGGCAGATTGGTTTTTGATCCTGATCGTCTACGGCGTCGGCTTCGTGGCCACCACGCTGCTCGCCTACACCGTCATGGGCTGGCTGGCGCGGCCGGCGCAGCGCCCGGCATGACCGGCCCGTGATGGACCCCCGGGGTCAACAGCGCATCAACCGCCCCCGCGCTGCATGTAGAGGTCGAAGCGGCGCATGAAGCGCTGGCGCTCGTCGTCCGGGACGTCCTCGAACCGAAACGTGACGGCCAGCCGCGGCAGGCGCATGAGCGCGATCGTGCGCGGCGGCAGCGCCTGCCACCGCAGGGTCAGCGCCCCCGCACCGATGCTGACGCGAACCTGTTCGCCCTCGCGGTACCAGGGGTGCGCGCCGATGGCCGCCGGCAGCCAGCCCAGCCACTCGGCAACGGTGCACCCCACGTCGCGCTCGAACGATGGTGGGTAGTGCGCCTGCATGTGCCATCGGCCGCGCGGTGCGGCCCCATCGTGCCCCGGCTCAGCCCCCCGCGATGGGCGGCCACACGGCCAGCACATCGCCTGGCGCCAGCCGGTGCTCGGCGCGCGCGGACGGTGGCACGAACACCCCGTTGACCAGCACCAGGTGCACGAGCTTTGGGGGGAGCTGGTACCGGTCGATGATGGCCTGCACGGTGGCGCCGTCGGGCACCTCCAGCTCGACTTGGTTGAACCGTGCGCCGGAGGGCAAGTAGTCCCCCAGGGTGGCAAACAGCTTGAGCGTGATCTGCATGCGGCGAACCGGTGTTTAGCGGCGGCGCGTGTCAGCGGCCCGACCCCAGTGGGCCTGCGCCTGGGCGGCGTCCAGATAGGCCGCCATGAACTGCGTGGGATCGCGCAACAGCACGTCCTTCCAGGGGCCCAGCCGCACCCGGCCCTCCACCAAGCCGCGCAACGCCCCCACGTGGTCGGTCCAGCCCACGCTGTTGCAGCCCACCATCACGTCGCCATCAAAGCACAAGCTCAGCACCTTGTGGTGCTGCGTGTCCACCTGCTCCACCCGGTCGCCACCGGACACGCCTTGCCAGTTGCCAAAACTGCTGGAGATCAGCCCCAGGGTGTCGAGCACGTTGATCTGCGTCACGCCGCGCAGCTCGGCGCGCTGGCCCACCATGTTGAGCGCGGCCACGCGCGCCTGCTCGGCGGCGTTGGGCTGGATGGCGCTGACGATCGTGGTCCCCGACACCTTGTCGAACGCCTCTGCGCAGTCGCCCGCCGCGTACACGCCGGGCACGTTGGTTTGCATGTGCTCGTCGGTCAACACGCCCTGCAGGCAACGGATGCCCGAGTTTTCCAAAAAGCCGATGGCCGGCTTGACCCCGGCGGCGATGATGACAAGGTCAGCCTCGACATGTTGGCCGTTGGACAGGCGCACCTGCAACGGGGCGGCGCGCTCGATGGCCTCGAGCCGCGTGCCGGTGTGCACCGCCACCCCCTGGGCCTCGCACCAGGCCCGGATCATGCCGCCGGCGGCCGGTCCCATCATGCGCGGCACCATGCGGTCGCCCATCTCCACGACGGTTAGCTGCACGCCGCGCTGCTTGAGCGCCTCCATGATGATGCAGCCAATGAAGCCCGCGCCCAGCTGCAGCACGCGGGCACCGGGTTGGGCGCGATCCATGATCGCGCGGGCGTCCGCCAGCGTCCAGCAGTGGTGCACCCCCGGCAGGTCGATGCCGGGTATGGGCGGGCGCACCGGGCGCGAGCCGGTGGCGATCAGCAGCCGGTCGTACGCCAGCGTGCGCCCCCCCTCGAGCGTGACGACGCGCGCGGCGGTATCGACGGCGGTCGCGCGGCCCTGCACGCGCTCGATGCGCAGCCGGTCGTAGTGGTCGGCAGCCTTGCGCAAATACGTGCCAGCTTCGGCAATGTCGCCAATCAGCAGGTAGGGTATCGCCATGCGCGAGTACGGCGGCTCGGGTTCGTCGCCGACCAGCGTGATGCGATCGTGGGGCGCGTGCTTGCGGATCGTCTCGGCGGCGATGACGCCCGCCGGCCCTGCTCCCAGTATGACGTGGTGGGTCATGTCAGGCTCCCAACCAAGAAGCGGCCGTGGGGACCGCTTCTTCGATGTCCCCGGGGTGCCGGGTCACAGGCCCAAGCGCGCCTTGGTTTCGGCCGTGGGCCGCCCTTCGGCATCCCAGCCACGCACCTGGTAGTACTTGGGTAGCATCTCGGGCAGCTTGTTGACCAAGCCTTTGGCAGGGCCGGTCTTGGCCGGCTCGGTCAGCAGGCGCGGCGGCAGGGTGTCGTCCTTGGCGGTAAAGCCCGCGGCGTTGTTGAATGCGCGCTCCATGTTCCAGATGCGCTCGCCGATGCGCTCGAGCTCCTCGGTGGTAAATTCCTCGCCGCACGCGGCCGCCACCTGCGGCGCCACGTCGGCCAGGCCCCAGGCAAAACTGGTGAAGATGCAAATGCCCGCCGAGTCGAACGCCGCCGTCGCATCCTGGAAGGCCTTCACCAGCTCGGGCTTGCCCTCGGCGGTCAGCGGGTCGGTTTTGACCGGAATGCCCAGCACCTCGGAGGCGACGGTGTAGCCGCGCAGGTGGCACGCACCACGGTTGCTGGTGGCGTACGCCAGCCCCATGCCCTGGATGCCGCGGCTGTCGTAGGCGGGGAATTCCTGCCCCTTGACACTCATGGACAATTCCGGGTGGCCGTACTTTTCGCACAGGCGCTTGGAGCCCAGCCCGATTTCCTTGCCAAAGCCGACGCCGTTGGCGGTCATGTCCGCCAGCTCGCACAGCGCGCGCGCCGAGCCAAACGGCGCCTCGATGCCGATTTGCTCCTTGGTCAGCACGCCCAACTCGTAGAGCTCCATCACCGCCCCGACGGTGGCCCCAAAGCTGATCGGGTCCATGCCGTGCTCGTTGCAGATCAGGTTGGCGTACTGCAGCGCTTCCAAGTCGTTGACGCCATTGGCCGCGCCCAACGCCCACGCCGCTTCGTACTCGAGGCCGCCGCTGGCGCCCCAATACTCCGGTTTGTTTTTGACGCTGAAGTGCGTCTCGTCGATCTTGCTGATGCGCCCGCAGGCGATGGTGCACCCGAAGCACGCCTGGTTGGTGACCAGGTGCGTCTTGCCGTCCGTGGGGCGCGGCGTGAGCATGGCCTCGGCCGAGATGTCTTTGGCGCCCTCGAACTGCACATCGCGGTGGTTGCGCGTGGGCAACGCGCCGATTTCGTTGATCACGTTCATCAGCACCTGGGTGCCGTACTTGGGCAGCCCCTGCCCGGTCACGGCGTTGTCGGCCAGGATCTTTTTCTTTTCTTTGGTGACCTGCATGAAGGCCTTGGGGTCGCGCACATTGCCCACGCCCTTGGTGCCGCGCACCGCAATGGCCTTGAGGTTTTTGCTGCCCGCCACCGCCCCGACGCCAGAACGCCCGGCGGCGCGGTGCAAATCGTTGACCACGGCCGCGTAGAGCACTTGGTTTTCCCCAGCGCGGCCGATGCTGGAGATGCGCAGCAGCGGATCCTGCAGCGAGGTTTTGAGGATTTCCTCGGTCTGCCAGACCGACTTGCCCCACAGGTGCGAGGCGTCGCGCAGCTCGGCCAGGTCGTCGTTGATGTAGAGGTACACCGGCTTGGGACTGCGCCCCTCGAAGATGATCATGTCCCAGCCCGCCATCTTGAGCTCGGCCCCCCAGTAGCCACCGGAATTGGAGCAGGCGATCGCGCCGGTCAGCGGCCCTTTGGTGATGACGGTGTAGCGCCCGCCGGTGGAGGCCATGGTGCCCGTCAGCGGCCCGGTGGCCCAGATGATTTTGTTGTCCGGCGAGAGCGGATCGACCTTGGGGTCCACCTCCTCGACCAGGTATTTGCTGCCCAGGCCGCGCGAGCCCAGGTACTGGCGCGCCCAGGTCATGTTCAGCGGTTCGGCCGTGCAGGTGCCGGCCGTCAGGTTCACACGCAGGATTTTTCCAGCCCAAGACATGTTCGTGCTCCTTCGACGGTCAGGCCGCGGCGGGCTGGTTGCCCAGCTTGTCGGCCCACTGCTTCATGCGGTCGATGCCGGTCCAGTTGGCATCGATGAAGGTGATGGCGCCGGTGGGACAGGCGTCGGCGCAGGCCGGCTCGCCACCGCACAGGTCGCACTTTTGCACCTTGCCGGTTTCCTGCACGTAGTTGATCGTGCCAAACGGGCAGGCGATCGTGCACACCTTGCAGCCCACGCAGGTGGTCTCGTTGACCACCTTGGCCCCGGTGGCCTTGTCCACCGTGATGGCCTCCACCGGGCAGGCATGCAGGCACCAAGCCTCATCGCACTGGGTGCAGGTGTAGGGGACTTTGCGCCCGGTGTGGTGGAAGTCGAACACCTTGATGCGCGACTTCGACGTGGCGTAGACGCCGTAGTTTTCGAACGAGCAGGCCATCTCGCACGACAGACACCCCGTGCACTTGGCCGGATCGATGTGCAGCACCTTCTGCATACTTCGTCTCCTGGTGGTGGGGCCATGCCCCTTGTGAACTTGTGTGCCTACCTATTTTTGGCTGAGAATGTCCGACGAATCTTGGGGATAACCCGTACCGAACGGGGCGCGGGCGCGGAAATTCTCAAATTGCAACACCGGCGCCCCAAGCCCCCCGCCACCCGAGCGCAGGAGACACACCGTGCCCACCACCCGCTGGCGCCTGGCCTCCAGCTTTCCCAAGTCGCTTGACACCATCCACGGTGCGGCAGAAGTCTTCGCCAAAACCGTCAATGCGATGTCGGGTGGCAAATTCCAGGTCACGGTGCAC
>NZ_VJOL01000031.1 GCF_007556705.1 Tepidimonas thermarum
CGCAGCTTCGCTCCACGCTTCCTCCCCACAATCGGTCACCCTCTTGCAGTTGCGCTTCGCTTCGTTCGCTGTGATCAACTTACGGGAGGACTTTCACCTCCAAGAGTGCGCCCGTGCCGGGCGCACACAAAAAACGGGCAAGTCTTGCGACTTGCCCGCTGCGTGTTTGGAGCGGGAAACGAGTCTCGAACTCGCGACCTCAACCTTGGCAAGGTTGCGCTCTACCAACTGAGCTATTCCCGCCTATGCGGCAAGTTGCCTTGCCGCGCTGACTGGAGGCGCGGGCCGGAGTCGAACCGACCTACTCGGATTTGCAATCCGGTGCATAACCGCTTTGCTACCGCGCCTTGTCTGGTTCCACCCGACAACCGCCGGCGAATGGTACCTAAGGCTTGCGCCCTGGGTACCACCCCCTGGAATTCTGGAGCGGGAAACGAGTCTCGAACTCGCGACCTCAACCTTGGCAAGGTTGCGCTCTACCAACTGAGCTATTCCCGCAGGGTTTCAGAGGTTTGCAACGTTTCCGTCGCATCGTCTGAAGCCATTATTTTACACCAAAAAATGGCGGGCTTTCGCGAGGTGCTGCCCGCCACCTGCAGCCGTCAGTGTTTGACCGCCGGCGGGGCTTGCGTCGCCGCCACGGCGGGCTCGACCACCGGCACCTCCTCCGGCAGGGGCTCGGGCAGGCGCTCCAGCGCCAGCTCCAGCACGCGGTCGATCCACTTGACCGGCACGATCTCCAGTCCCTGTTTGACGTTGTCCGGGATCTCGGCGAGGTCCTTGACGTTTTCCTCGGGGATGATGACCGTGCGCACGCCACCGCGCAGCGCCGCCAGCAGCTTTTCCTTGAGACCGCCGATGGCGGTCACCTCACCGCGCAGCGTGATCTCGCCGGTCATGGCCACATCGGCGCGCACCGGGATGCCGGTCAGCGCCGACACCATGGCCGTGGTCATGGCAATACCGGCGCTCGGCCCGTCCTTGGGCGTGGCGCCATCGGGCACGTGGATGTGGATGTCCTTCTTCTCGAACAGGTCGTCGGCAATCCCCAAGCGCCGCGCACGGCTGCGCACCACGGTGCGCGCCGCCTCGACCGACTCCTTCATCACATCGCCCAGCGAGCCGGTGCGAATGACATTGCCCTTGCCTGGCATGAGCGCGGCTTCGATGGTCAGCAGGTCGCCGCCGACTTCGGTCCACGCCAACCCCACGACCTGCCCCACCTGGTTTTGCTGCTCGGCACGGCCATAGGTGTATTTGCGCACGCCCAAAAATTCGGCCAGGTTGTCCGGTGTGACCACCACGGGCTTGGTCATCTTGCCCAGCAGCAGCCCTTTGACCACCTTGCGGCAGATGCGCGAGATTTCGCGCTCCAGCGCGCGCACGCCTGCCTCGCGCGTGTAGTAGCGCACGATGTCGCGCACGGCAGCCTCGGTCACCTCGAGCTCGTCGTCCTTGACGCCGTTGTTGGCGCGCTGCTTGGGCAGCAGGTAGCGCAGCGCGATGGCGACCTTTTCGTCCTCGGTGTAGCCCGACAGCCGGATCACCTCCATGCGGTCGAGCAGCGCCGGCGGGATGTTGAGCGAGTTGGAGGTCGCCACGAACATCACGTCCGACAGGTCGAAGTCCAACTCGACGTAGTGGTCCTGGAAGGTGTGGTTTTGCTCGGGATCGAGCACTTCCAGCAGCGCCGAAGCGGGATCGCCCCGGAAGTCCATGCCCAGCTTGTCGATTTCATCGAGCAGGAACAACGGGTTGCGCACCCCGACCTTGGTCAGGTTTTGCAACACCTTGCCGGGCAGCGCGCCGATGTAGGTGCGGCGGTGGCCCCGGATTTCGGCCTCGTCGCGCATGCCACCCAGTGCCATGCGCACGTATTTGCGGCCGGTGGCCTTGGCGATGGACTGGCCGAGCGAGGTTTTGCCCACTCCCGGCGGGCCGACCAGGCACAAAATGGGCGCCTTGACCTTGTCGACGCGCTGCTGCACGGCTAGGTACTCCAGGATGCGCTCCTTGACCTTCTCCAGCCCGTGGTGGTCGGCGTTGAGCACCTCTTCGGCGTAGGCCAAATCGTGGCGCACCTTGGTCTTCTTGCTCCACGGCAGGTTGACCAGCACGTCGATGTAGTTGCGCACCACGGTGGCTTCGGCCGACATGGGCGACATCAGGCGCAGCTTCTTGAGCTCGCTTTCGGCCTTTTTGCGCGCCTCCTTGGGCATGCGCGCGGCCTTGATTTTCTTTTCCAGCTCCTCGAGGTCGGCGCCCTCTTCGCCTTCGCCCAGCTCCTTTTGGATCGCCTTGACCTGCTCGTTGAGGTAGAACTCGCGCTGGTTCTTCTCCATCTGCCGCTTGACGCGGCCGCGGATGCGCCGATCGACGTTGAGGATTTCGACCTCGGCTTCCAGCTGCGCAAACAGGTTTTCCAGCCGGGCCACGAGCTGCTCCAGGTCGAGCACGCTTTGCTTGGCCTCGAGCTTGAGCGGCAAATGCGCCGCGATGGTGTCGGCCAGCCGCCCCGGATCGTCGATGCTGGCGATCGAGGTCAGGATCTCGGCCGGGATCTTCTTGTTGAGCTTGACGTACTGGTCGAACTGCTGCATGACGGCGCGGCGCAGCGCCTCGACCTCGGTGGGGTCGGCGTCGCGCCGCTCGGCCTCGGCGTCCACCGGCATGACGTTGGCGGAAAAATGCGTCTCGCCATCGTCCACCTGCAGCACCTTGGCGCGCTGCACGCCTTCGACCAGCACCTTGACCGTGCCGTCGGGCAGTTTGAGCATTTGCAGGATGCTGGCCACGCAGCCCATCTCGAACAGGTCGTTGGGCTGGGGCTCGTCCTTGGCGGCGGTCTTTTGCGCCACCAACACGATGCGCCGCTCGTGGGCCATGGCCGCTTCGAGCGCCTTGATGCTCTTGGGCCGGCCCACGAACAGCGGGATGACCATGTGCGGGAACACGACCACGTCGCGCAGCGGCAGCAGCGGCAGCTCGACGGGCTGAGGGGGAAGCGGGGGCTGTCCGGACATTGGGGTTTCCTTTCTCACACTCAGGTGGGGGCAGCGCCGCCGGACTTCAAGCGCGCCGCCCCGGGTGGGCGGCCAGGCGCGCTCAGGCCTGCTTGGCCGCCTCGCGGTAGACGAGCAAGGGCGCTTTGCCCTCGGTGATGGTGCTCTCTTCCACGACCACGCGCTCGACATCGCGCAGGCTGGGCAGCTCGAACATGGTGTCCATCAGCGCCTGCTCCAGGATCGAGCGCAGTCCGCGCGCGCCGGTTTTGCGCTGCAACGCCTTGCGCGCGATCGCCCGCAGCGCGGCCGGACGCACTTCCAACTCGACCCCTTCCATGGCAAACAGTTCGGCAAACTGCTTGACCACCGCGTTTTTGGGCACGGTCAGAATGTCCACCAGCGCGTCTTCGGTCAGCTCGGCCAGGGCCGTGACCACCGGCAAGCGCCCCACCAGCTCCGGAATCAGGCCATAGCGCACCAAGTCATCGGGTTCGACCCGCGCAAACAACTCGGTCACAGGGCGCTCACGCTTGCTGCGCACCGCCGCGCCAAAGCCGATGCCCGACGCCTCGGTGCGTTGCTCGATGATTTTTTCCAGCCCGGCGAAGGCGCCGCCGCAAATGAACAGGATGTTGGTCGTGTCCACCTGCAGCATGTCCTGGTTGGGGTGCTTGCGCCCCCCCTGCGGCGGCACGCTCGCCACCGTGCCTTCGATGAGCTTGAGCAGCGCCTGCTGCACCCCTTCGCCGGATACGTCGCGCGTGATCGAGGGGTTTTCCGACTTGCGGGTGATCTTGTCGATCTCGTCGATGTAGACGATGCCGCGCTGCGCCTTTTGCACGTCGTAGTCGCAGGTTTGCAGCAGCTTGGCGATGATGTTTTCGACGTCCTCGCCGACGTAGCCGGCTTCGGTCAGCGTGGTGGCGTCGGCCATCACGAACGGCACGTCGAGCTTGCGCGCCAGCGTGGAGGCCAGCAGGGTTTTACCCGACCCGGTGGGCCCGATGAGCAGGATGTTGCTCTTGGCCAGCTCGACCCCGCTTTTGCGCACCGCCTCGTTGTGGCGCAGCCGCTTGTAGTGGTTGTAGACCGCCACCGCCAGGGTTTTCTTGGCGGTTTCCTGGCCGATCACGTACTGGTCCAGGTGCTCCTTGAGCTGCGCCGGCGTGGGCAGCGCGTCCGCTTGGCTGCCGCCACCGAGCTCGGATGCGGGCAGTTCATCGCGGATGATGTCGTTGCACAGGTCGATGCACTCGTCGCAGATGAACACCGAGGGGCCTGCGATGAGTTTTTTCACCTCGTGCTGGCTCTTGCCGCAAAACGAGCAGTACAGGGTTTTGTCGCGGCTGCCTTTTTTGTCGGCCATGGGGTGTTGCGCCTAGGGTATCAGAACGTAGGGGCGCCGATCAGGCGCGCTTGTCGATGACTTTGTCCACCAGCCCGTACTCGGCCGCCTCGGCCGCGGACATGAAGTAGTCGCGCTCGGTGTCGCGCTCGATCTTCTCCAGCGGCTGGCCGGTGCGCTCGCTCAGAATGCGGTTGAGGTCGGCACGCAGACGCAGGATCTCGCGCGCATGGATTTCGATGTCGGTGGCCTGCCCCTGCGCGCCACCCAGCGGCTGGTGGATCATGACGCGCGAATTGGGCAGGGCAAAGCGCTTGCCCTTGGCGCCTGCGGCCAGCAGGAACGCGCCCATGCTGGCGGCCATGCCCACGCACAGGGTGGAGACGTCGGGCTTGATGAAGTTCATCGTGTCGAAGATCGCCATGCCGGCGCTGACCGAGCCGCCCGGCGAGTTGATGTAGAACGAGATGTCCTTGTCGGGGTTCTCGCTCTCCAAAAACAACAACTGCGCGACCACGAGGTTGGCCGACTGGTCCGTGACCGGGCCGACCAGGAACACGACCCGCTCCTTGAGCAGGCGCGAGTAGATGTCGTAGGCCCGCTCGCCCCGTCCCGATTGTTCGATGACCATGGGGATCAGGCCGAGGTTTTGTGCGTCCAGTGCGCTCATGCGTCGTCAGCTCCGAAATCGTTGGTGTGATGCAAAGCTTACTGTAACCGTTTGGCGGCGGTTGCGACGGCGCCCCAGCAAAAAGGGCGGACCGCGTCCGCCCTTCGCTCGCGTGGGGCTGCGCGGTCGTCTGCAGCGACCGCGCACGCCGCCATCAGCCCTGGCCCATCAGCTCGGCAAACGCGATGGTCTTGGGCGTGACCTTGGCCTTGCCAAAGATGAAGTCGGCCACGTTGTTTTCGAGCACGATGGCCTCGATCTCCGACAGGCGCTCGGGGTTGGACTTGTACCAGCGCACGACTTCCTCCGGGTATTCGTAGGAGGCCGCCAGCTCGCGCAGATGGGCGTCGATCTGCTCCTCGGTGGCGCGCAGATCGTTGGCCTTGATCAGCTCGGCCACGACCAGGCCCAGGCGTACGCGGCGCTCGGCCTGCGCCTGGAACAGCTCGCGCGGAATCGGCGCCTTGTCCGCGTCCTTGATGCCGCGCTGCTTGAGGTCCTGACGCGCGCCCTCGACAAGGCGGTCGATCTCGGCCTCGATGGCCGCCTTGGGAAGGTCGAGCTCGGCGACCGACGCCAGCGCCTCCAGGGCCGCGGTTTTGTTGCGCGCCTGCAGGCGGAACTTGACCTCGCGCTCCAAGTTGCGGCGGATGTCCTCGCGCAGGGCCTCGAGCGTGCCGGCTTCGATGCCCAGCGACTTGACGAACGCCTCATCGACCTCGGGCAGGTGCTGCTGCTCGATCTTCTTGAGCGTGACCAGGAAATCCGCCGTCTTGCCGGCGACTTCCTTGCCGTGGTAATCCTCGGGGAAGGCCAGCGGGAAGGTCTTGGACTCGCCCACCTTCATGCCCAGCACGGCGTCTTCGAACTCCTTGAGCATCTGGCCATCGCCCAGCACGAAGCTGAAGTCGTCGGCCTTGCCGCCCTGGAACGGCTCGCCGTCGATCTTGCCTTCGAAGTCGATGGTGACGCGGTCGCCGTTTTGGGCGGCTTCCCCCTCGGCACGCGGCGTGAACGTGCGGCGCTGCTTGCGCAGGATCTCGATGGTGCGCTCGATGGCGGCCTCGTCCACCTCGGCGTGGAGCTTGTCCAGTTCGACCGCCGACAGGTCACCGATCTTGACCTCCGGGAACACCTCGAACACCGCCTCGAAGGCCACCACGCCCTCGGGGGCGCCGTCCTTCTCGGTGATGCGCGGCTGCCCGGCCACGCGCAACTGGGCCTCGGCCACCGCGGCGTTGAAGGCCTGACCGACCTGGTCGTTCATGACCTCGTACTGCACCGAGTAGCCGTAGCGCTGCGCGACGACCGACAGCGGCACCTTGCCCGGCCGGAAGCCGTCGAGCTTGACCTGGCGCTGCAGACGCTTGAGGCGCGCATCGACCTCTTTCTGGATCGCCTCGAGCGGCAACTCGAGCGTGATCTTGCGCTCGAGCTTGTCCAGGGTTTCGACATTGACTGCCATGAAATGCTCCTGAGTATCGTAGACGGACCTGCCCGCAGGACAAATCCAGGAATGTTCGGCTCCGGCTGGCCGCGACCGACGGCGCCACCGCGCTGGTATGGCCCACCCAGCCGCGCCAGGCGGGGCAAACCTTGGATTGTAACCAAGCCCTACCGCCGCCCAAACGGCCGTGGCGCCCTGTCTTTGGCAGGCGCGAAGGCGCGTTGGCGGCTACCGCCCGGCGCCAGCCGCCAACGCCTGCCAGCCCCACCACGTCAACAGGCTCAGCACGGTGGCTGGCACACCAATGGCGGCGTGGCGGCGCCAGTCGATGACGATGCCGTCGCGCGCCGCCTGGTCGGCCACGATCAGGTTGGCGATCGACCCCACGAGCAGCAGGTTGCCGGCGTAGGTGCTCACCAGCGCCAGCGTCACCGCCTGGGTGTGGTCGCTCAGGTGCGGCAGGAGCAGCATCACCGCCGGCACGTTGGAGACGAGGTTGGACAGCGTCACCCCCGCCACGGCCAGCACCAGCGGATCGGCCAACGTCACGCCCTGCTGCGCCAGCGCCGCGACGGCCTGCGCGGCCAAACCCGTTGCCTCAAAGCCGTGGTTGACGATGAACAGGCCGACGAAGAGCAGGATCAAGGGCCAGTCGACCAAGCCCATGACCTGCGACGAGTGCAGCCGCCGGCTCAGCAGCAGGACGCCCGCGGCCACGAGCGCGGCGACCTCGCGCGGCCAATCGGTCAACAAAAACACCGCCAGCAGCCCACCGGCGGCAAGCAGCCCTTTGGTGGACTGCCAGGCGTCGAACGCCGGGGCATCCAGGTCGCTCAGGTGCGGGGGTGCCGCTGACGATCCCGTGCACCCGCGCACCTGCCACGCCATCCAGGCCCACAGCGCCGCCAGCGCCAGCACCACCGGTGGCAGCGCCGCCTGCAGATACGCGCCAAATGGCACCCCCATGACCGAGCCCACCAGCATGTTTTGCGGATTGCCGATCAGCGTGGCCGCCGAGCCGATGTTGGCGGCGCACGCCAGCGCAACCAGCCACGGCACCGGGTCCCAGCCGCGCTGGCGCACGATGCGCGCGACCACCGGCGTGGCCGCCAGGCACACCACGTCGTTGGAAAAGACCGCCGACAGCAGCGCAACCACCCCCAGCAACGCCCCCATGAGGACCGTGGCGGGCAGCGGCCAGCCGCCCACGGCGCGCGTGACGGCGGTGTAAAAACCGCCCAGACGCATCTGCGCCGACACCAGCATGAAGGCAAACAACAGCACGATGGTGGGCAAATCGATGGCCGCGGCGGCCTGCGCCACGGACCAGCCGTTGACCGCGATCATGGCAATCGCCCCGAGCACCGCCACCCCCGTGCGGTCCAGCCGCAAGCGCGGCAGCCCACCCAAAAACATGCCCAGGTAGACGACGGCAAAGACGATCACCGTACCAAGACGGTGCCATTCGAGGGCGCTCCAGTCCATCATGGGGCAGTGGTCAAGCGGACCGGATCGGGCGACCCGGCTGGTGCGCGGGGGGGGACTCGAACCCCCACGCCATCGCTGGCGTCAGGACCTAAACCTGGTGCGTCTACCAATTTCGCCACCCGCGCGCCGGCGTGGGCGACGCCCACACGGCAAGGGCGCGATTGTAGCGGCAAGCACGTCAAAACAGCTCGATGTCGCCGTCGGAGCCGCGTTGCGGCGTCGGCTCGCCAAGCTGAACGTGGGTCTCGTAGCAGCGCACCGTGTTGCGCCCCTCGGCCTTGGCCAGGTACACCGCGCGGTCGGCGCGCTCGAAGGCGTCGGAGGGCGTGTCGTGCTCGCGCACCGCGGTGTAGCCAACGCTGACCGTGATACGCCCGACCTGCGGAAACGGGTACTGCTCGACATTGCGCCGCAGCCGCTCGAAGACGCCGGCCGCCGCCGCGCTGTCGGCGGCGCGCACCAGCACCACGAACTCCTCGCCGCCGAAGCGGTAGAGGCGATCGTCGTGCCGGAACGTGCTGCGCAGGATGCGCGCCATCAGCAGCAGCACCTCGTCGCCGATGAGGTGGCCAAAGCGGTCGTTGACGGACTTGAAGTGGTCGACATCGACCACGCCCAGCCAGTGCTGCGCCGCCTCCTGTCCTTGGCGCTGGCCACCATCGGCATCCGGCAGCACCGGCGTGCGCCGCGTGATTTTGTAGAAGGTATCGTCGAACGACTTGCGGTTGAGCAAGCCGGTCAGCGTGTCGCGCTCGCTCGATTCGAGCAGGTTGATGAAGTTCTCGAAAATGCGCGCCACGCCCTCGACCACGCGCACCGCGTGCACATCGGGTGCGCGCTCGAGCACCGCTTCGATGAGCAGCCGCCGGTCGGACTCCGTGATCAGCGGCACGAGCACCCGGTGCATGGCACCGTCGGCCACCACGCGCGTCTGGCGCGCCAGCCATGCCTGCACCCGCACCGGATCGTCATCAACGCGCGGCAAATCGCTCAGCGACACCCACGGCGGCGACGATTGCGGCACCGTCATGCCCCGCTCGAGCCGCGCGCGTGTGAGCAGCCGCTCACCAGCGTCCTCCGGCACGGCTTCCCAGAGCACGACGCAGCGGGCGTCCAGCAGCGGCAGCAGCACCTCCACCAGGGTGGCGTCCATGCTGTCGCGATCGCGCCCGCGCGTCAAACGCGCGAGTTGCTCCAAGTGCTCCAGGACCTGACCCATGGACTCCCGATCGTGTTGTTGGTGTTGTAGCGGGCGGTGCGCGGCGTGGGGTGCCAGCACGCTTTCCTATGGCCATGCATCATAGCGCAGGGCCCCGCGCCACGGACTGGGATAAACCAGCACCGCCGCCGCAGGCGCGGGGCTGTGGCAACATCGCACCATGTCGCTGGCCCGCCGCGTCGATCACTACGAAAACTTTCCCGTCGCCTCGATCGTGTGTCCCGGGCGGTGGCGCCCGGCTGTCGTGGCGCTGTACCACTTTGCGCGCACCGCGGACGACCTGGCCGACGAGGGTGACACGGCTGCCGAGGCGCGGCTGGCGGCGCTGGCCGCCCTGCGCCACGCGGTGCAGGATCTGTGGCACGCGCGCGGCGAGCCCGACACCGTGCCCGCGGCCTGGCGGCCCATGCTCGCGGCCTTGGACGCCGCGCGGCGTGCGCACGACCTGCCGCTATCCCCCTTGGAGGCCCTGCTGGACGCTTTTGAGCAGGATGTGCGCTGGAGCGCCGCGGGCCGGCGCTACCGCGACGAAGCCGAGCTGCTGGACTACTGCGCGCGCTCGGCCAACCCGATCGGCCGTTTGCTGCTGCACTTGGCCGGTGTGCGCGACGCGCAAGCCCTGCGGGAAAGTGACGCCATCTGCACGGCGCTGCAACTGATCAACTTGTGGCAAGACCTCGGGCAGGATCTGGCCCGCGGGCGCTGCTACGTAACCGATGCGGCACGCCGTCGGCATGGCTTGGCGCTCGAGGCCGACCTGCGCACGGTCCCGGAGTCGGCGCTGGCGCCGCTGGTGCTCGAAGGCTGCCAGCTCGCCCGCCAGCACCTGCAACAAGGCTGGGCCTTGCCGGGCCGCCTGGGCGCGCGCCTGGGCTGGGAGCTGCGGCTGACCCTGCAGGGCGGGCTGCGCGTGCTCGAGCGCATCGAGGCGCTGCACGGCCACACCCGCACGCACCGCCCCCGCCTGGGCGGGCGCGACGCCCTCGTGATCCTGGGGCGGGCGCTGCGCCACCGCGCGGCGCGCGTGCCCGCCACCACGCCGATGCGCGCCACCAAGGTGCCCCAATGACCCCGACCACGGCCCTGGCACAAGCGCAAGCCTATGCGCAGGAGCGCGCCGCCGCCTCGGGCAGCAGCTTTTATTACGCTTTTTTGTTCCTGCCGCCGCAACGCCGCGCGGCGATCACGGCGTTTTACGCCTTTTGCCGCGAAATCGACGATGTCGTGGACGAGGTGCGCGACCCGGGCGTGGCGCACGCCAAGCTGGACTGGTGGCGCCAACAGGTCGTGCGCACCTTTGGCGGTCAGGTGCCGCCGGAGCATCCGGCCCTCATCGCCCTGCAGCCGCACATCGGGCCATTCGGTTTGAGCGCCGAGCCGCTGCTGCACATCATCGACGGCTGCGCCATGGACCTGCAGCAAAGCCGCTACCTGGACTTTGCCGGCCTGCAGCGCTACTGCCACCTGGTCGCGGGGGTGGTGGGCGAGGTGGCCGCGCGCATTTTTGGCCAGACGCAGGCGCAAACCACCGCCTACGCCCACCGGCTGGGCCTGGCGTTTCAGCTCACCAACATCATCCGCGACGTGGGGGAGGATGCGTTGCGCGGGCGCATCTATCTGCCCATCGACGAGCTGCAGCGCTTTGACGTCAGGGCGCACGAGCTGCTCAAGCGCGGCGTGGGCGCGGGCCCCGACTTTGGGCACCGCTTCGCGGCGCTGATGCGCTTTCAAATCGAGCGCGCACTGGCCATTTACGATGAGGCGATTGCCCTGCTGCCGGCAGCCGATCGGCGCACCCAAAAGCCCGGGCTGATGATGGCAAGCATCTACCGCACGCTGCTGCGCGAAATCGCGCCCGACCCGGCACTAGTGCTGACGCGGCGCGTGGGCCTGACGCCCCTGCGCAAGTTCTGGCTGGCCTGGAAGGTCCAGGCCCTGGGTCGGCTGTGACGGTGGCGTCGCGCCGCACGCTGCTCGTGGTGGGCGGTGGCTGGGCTGGGCTGGCGGCCGCCGTATCGGCCTGCGACGCCGGCTGGGAGGTGACGGTGATCGAGGCCGCGCGTCACTGGGGCGGGCGGGCGCGCCGGCTGTGCGTGACCGACCGCAACGCAACGCCTTGGACGCTGGACAACGGCCAGCACATCCTCATCGGGGCCTACACGGCCACGCTGCGTTTGCTGCAACGGCTGGGGGTGGACCTGGGGGGCACGCTGCAGCGGCTGCCACTGGCCCTGCCCTACCCGGACGGCGACGGCCTGGCCCTGCCACGCTGGGCGCAGCGGCTGCCAGCGCGGCTGATGCCGCTGGCGCTGGCGGCGGGGTTGCTGACGGTACCCGGGTGGCGCGTGCGCGACCGGCTGGCTGCCCTGCGCGTGGCGGCCCGCTGGCAGCGCGCCGGCTTTGCCTGCGCGCCACAGGCCACCGTCGCCGACCTGTGCGCGGGGCTGCCCGCGCGTGTGGTGGCGGACTGGATCGAGCCGCTGTGCGTGGCGGCCTTGAACACCCCGGTCACCACGGCCAGCGGCGCGGTGTTCCTGCGCGTGCTGCGCGACGCGCTGCGCGGGGCAGCCATGCCGCCGTATGCACCCAGCGACCTGCTGGTGCCGCGGGTGGACCTGGGCCGGCTGTTGCCCGATGCGGCGGTGGCCATGCTGCAGCGCAGCGGTGCGCGGCTGCTCACCGGCGCCCGTGCCGTGGCGCTGGAGCGGGCGGCCGGGGACGGCTGGCGGGTGGGACTGGCGGATGGGCAAACGCTGGGCGCCGACGCGGTGGTGCTGGCCACGCCAGCGCAGGTGTCGGCGCGTCTGCTGCAAACGCTGCCACCGGCCGCCGACGACGAGCACGTGCGCGCCTGGATCGAGTGCGCGCGTGGTTTGGAGCCGATGGCCATCGCCACCGTGTACCTGGTGCCGCCGTCCACGTGGCGTTGGTCGGGCCCTGGCCCCCTGCTCGCCCTGCGCGCCCACCCCGTGTGGGCACCTGCGGAGTTCGTATTCCGCCGTGAAACGGACGCCGGCACCTGCTTGGCCTTCGTCGTCAGCGCGCCCGACCCGGCGCTGGCCGCCGACCGGCAGGCGCTGACCGCTGCGGTGCGCGCCCAGGCCGCCAAGCAGTTGCGGCTGCAGGGGGCTCAGGTGCTGCAAACCGTGCTGGAAAAGCGCGCCACCTTTGCCTGCACGCCGGCCCTGCGCCGCCCGCCGCAGGCCATCGCCCCCGGTCTGGTGGCCGCGGGCGACGCCATCGACGGCCCCTATCCCGCCACGCTGGAAGGCGCCGTGCGCAGTGGTGTGGCGGCGGTGGCGGCCCTGGAGCCGCTCAGCGGCGCGCCGCTTCTTTGAGCGCGAGGTAGGCCGGGCGCGCGTGGCAGCGCTGCAACCAGTCGTGCACGCGCGGAAACGCCTGCATCAGGTCATGCGACGGGCGCGCCCAGTTGGCCACACAGGCCACGCACACATCGGCCACCGTAAAGCGCGCCGCTGCCAGATAGGCATGCCCCTGTGCGGCCCGCGCGGCCAGGTGGTCCTCCAGCACGCGCAACGGGACGCGCAAGCGCTGCTCGGCCGCCGCCAGCTTGTCGGGGTCACGCCGCTGCGGCGGCAGACCCAGCCGGTGCATCAGCACGCACAAGGCGTCCGCTTCGAGCTCGGTCACGGCCCAAAAGGCCCAGCGCAGCGCCTCGGCATCCTCGGCCGGGTTGGCCGGCGCGATGTCGTGCCCGTCGCCGCGACCGTGGTGGCGCGCCAGATACAGCGCGCAGGCCATCGACTCCCAGACCACCACGCGGCCCTCGGGGCGCTCATCGACCAGGACCGGAATGTGACCGTTGGGGTTGAGCGCCAAAAACTCGGTGGTGCGCGTCGCCCCGCCCTGGTACGGCGTGGGCACGTGCTCGAACGGCACGCCCAGCTCTTGCGCGGTCCACAGGGGCCGCACCGCCCGCGAGGCAAAAATGCCATGGATCGTCAATGCCATCGTGGTCCTTTCCGGGATTTTTGCCGGGGGTGGCCGTGGCCGCGCGCCGTCGCCCCCAGGGTGATGGCGCCATCATAGTCGGGGCCGCAGACGCCGCACGTCGCCTTCACGACGCCAACAAACGCTCGCACAGGGCCTGCAGATCCGGCACTTGCAGATGCGGCGCCTCGTGTCCCTGCGGCTGCACACCCTGCGTGTGCAGGGCACGCGCCAGATCGCCCCGTGGGGCAGGCGCCTGCAGGGCAAACGTCCAATCCAGACCGTGGCGGTTGACCCACGCCGTCTGCAACCCGGCGCGGCGCGCCGCCACCACGTCCAGCAGCGGGTCGTCGCCCACATGCAACACGTCCTGCGGCGCCACACCAGCGGCGTGCGCCGCCTGGTGGTAGATGCGCGGGTGGGGCTTGGCCACCCCGGCCTCGCGCGCGCTCACCTGCGCCACGAACCAGCGCCCCAGCCCCACGCGCTCGACATCGGCGTTGCCGTTGGTGACCGCAACCAGCCGCCAGCGGGATGCCAGCCGCTCCAGGGCCGGCAGCACGTCCGGGTAGAGCTCGACGCGCTGGCGCTCGGCGTAGAACACCTCGAACGCCGGGTCGGCCAATGCCGGATCGTCGCCACACGCCTGCAGGGCGACCCGAATCGCCTCGCGGCGCAAAAAACTCAGGTCGTGGTGGCGGTCGGGGTGGTCGCGCTGGACCCCGGCGCGCACCGCACGCGCCCAGTCGCGGTCGCACAACCGTGCCGCGGTGTTGGGGGCGTGCTGCACCAGCCACGACTGCAAGGTGGCCTCGGCGCGCTCGATGGTCGGGCGCATCGGCCACAAGGTGTCATCCAAATCCAGGGTCAAGGCGCCCACGCCTGCGCAAGCCTTCATGACGCGCAACAATAGCGCATGACGATGCGAGCCGAACCCCCTTACACCCATGGCCAAGCCGCCCGCACGGGTATCCTGTGGGTCAACCTGGGCACCCCAGCAGCGCCCACATCGTCGGCGCTGCGACGCTATTTGGCGCAGTTCCTGGGTGACCCGCGCGTGGTGGAACTGCCGCGCGCCCTGTGGTGGCCCATCTTGCACGGCATCATTCTGAACGTCCGGCCCGCCAAATCGGCGGCCAAATACGCCACCATTTGGACACCGGAAGGCTCACCCCTGAAAGTCTGGACCGAGCGGCAGGCGAAATACCTGCAGGGCATGCTGGGCGAGCGCGGCCACCACGTGATCGTGCGCTGGGCCATGCGCTATGGCGAGCCGTCGGTGGCGCGCGAGCTCGATGCCCTCAAGGCGGCGGGCTGCACCCGCATCCTGATCCTGCCGGCCTACCCCCAATACTGCGCCGCCACCACCGCCAGCGTCTTCGATGCGGTCTATGCCTGGGCGGGGCGTGCGCGCTGGGTGCCCGAGCTGCGTTTCGTCAACCACTACCACGATGACCCCGGCTACATCGGCGCGCTGGCGGCCCGCGTGCGGGCGCACTGGGCCCAGCACGGCCAGCCGCAACGGCTGGTGATGAGCTTTCACGGCATGCCCGCGCACACGCTGCAGCGTGGCGACCCCTACCACTGCGAATGCCACAAGACCGCGCGCTTGCTGGCCGAGGCGTTGGGCATCGAGGGTGAGCAGTACACGGTGACGTTCCAGTCCCGCTTTGGCAAAGCCAAGTGGCTCGAACCCTACACCGAGCCCACGCTGGTGCAGCTGGCGCGCCAGGGTGTGGAACGCGTGGACGTGATCTGCCCCGGCTTTACCGGCGATTGCATCGAAACCCTGGAGGAGATCGATCAGGAGGCGCGCGCCGCGTTTTTGGGCGCGGGCGGCCGCGCATTCCATTACATCCCCTGCCTCAACGACGACGCCGCCTGGCTGCGCGCCCTCACGGACATCGCCGAGCAGCACCTGGCCGGCTGGCCCACGCGCACCGCGCCCGACGCCGCCGCCGGCGCGGCCAGCCGCCAGCGTGCGTTGGCGCTGGGGGCTGCCCAATAGGCGCGATCAGGCGCCAGGCCACCAACGCACCAACGCTGTCACCGGGTGTTCACTGGCGCTCTTCGAGAAAACGCTGCACCAGACTCAGCTGCTCCGGCACATTCAGTGCTGGCGCGTGACCGCAGCCCGCCACCGTCACCACCACGGCGCGAGGGCCGCGGTCGCGCATGGCTTCGGCCGTCTCGGGCAGCAGCAAATCCGAATCCGCGCCGCGCAGGCAAAGCACCGGGATGTCCAGGCTGTCATACACCGGCCACAAGTCGTAGTCATGCGGGTGGTGAATGAATTGTTGCACCATCGCCGGGTCGTAGTGCGGCGTCACGCGGCCGTCGGGCAAGCGACGCACCGACGACTCGGTCAGGCGTCGCCACTGGACATCGGACAAATAGCCGTAGGGGTGATACACCGTTCGGAAATAGGCCTCGAGCTCAGAAACGGTATCGAACGCGGGTGGATTGCCGGCGTAGGCCCGAATGCGCTGCACCGCTGCCGGCGCCAAAGCGGGCCCAATGTCGTTGAGGACAAGGCGCCGAATGCGCCCGCGCAGCGGCCCCGCCGCACAGAGCATGCCCAGCGCCCCGCCCATCGAGGTGCCGACCCAGTGGACGCGATCGACGCCGAGTTGATCGAGCAACGACGTCGCCAGCCGGGCGTAAAACGCCAAGCAATACTCCGTCTGCGGCAGCGGGCTCCACTGGCTCAGGCCACGGCCAATCGTGTCCGGACAGAGCACACGATAGCGCGGGCTCAGCCAAGCGGCCAGGTCGTCCATGTCGCGGCCGGTACGCGCCAGCCCGTGCCACGCCACCACCACGGGTGCGCCCTCCGGCCCCCAATCCATGAAGTGGATTTCTCGCCCCTCGCACCTGAGGTAGCGTGAACGTGGCGCAGCCATGGCGGCGGATTCGGGTACAGCGCTCATGCCGAAGTCTCCGGATGGGGTCGGGAATGCGCCGCGCGCTCACGCAGCCAGCCGACGATGCCGTTGGGAAAGCGATAGACACACACCACGAACAACACGCCCAACCACAGCAACCAGCGATCCGGTGCCACGAGCTGCGACAGCACCGGCACGCCTTCGACGCCACCTGCGGCAAGCTTCATGAGGTCCTGGAGGTAGTTCTGCGCCAGCACGAACACCGCGCTGCCAATGACCGCACCGTAGAGGGTGCCCATGCCTCCAATGACGACGATCAGCAGGACGTCGAGCATGATTTCGAAGCTCAACGAGGTGTCCGGGCCGTTGTAGCGCAGCCAAACGGCCAGCATCACCCCGGCCAGCGTGGCAAACAGCGCGGACAACACGTTGCCCAGCGTGCGGTACACCACGGTGCGGTAGCCGATAGCCTCCGCGCGGAAGTCGTTTTCACGGATCGCTTGCAAAACCCGGCCAAAAGGCGAGTTGACGATGCGCAGCATCACCAACACCAACACAGCGGTGAGCACACACAAACCGTAGTAGGTGATGAGCCGCCCGTCGATGAGCACACCCAGCACCTCCTCCTCGAACGGTTCGAAGCTCGGACTCAAGACCTCTGGCAGGCGAAAGGTCAGTCCATCCTCGCCGCCGGTCCAGGCGGACAGCTGGGATGCCAAGGTCTGAAAAGCCGAGGCCACGGCCAGTGTCACCATGGCATAAAAAATGGCGCGCACACGCAGACTGAACAGACCGATAACCAGCGACAACAACAGCGACAGCAGCAGCGCCAGCACGACACCCGTGCCCAGCGCCGCCCAGCCCTCACCCATGCGGGTGGACGCAATCGCCACCCCGTAAGCACCGATGCCGAAGAACATGGTGTGAGCAAAACTCACGATGCCCGTGTAGCCCAACAGCAGGTCGTAGCTTGCGACCAGCACCACAAAGATCAGGATCTTGGCCGCAACATTGAGTGACTTGCTGCCGGGCAGCGCGAACGGCACCGCCAGCAGAGCCACCACGATGAGCACCAACGCCAGCGCCAACCAGCGACTGCGCGGCAGGTCATGGGAAAGCAGCCGGTGCAGCATGAACCCTCTCCTTTAGCGCGCCGTCACGGGGTACAGCCCATTGGGCCGCCACAGCAGGATGGCGACCATCAAGCCGATGTTCGAAAACAGCGCCACTTTCGGGGCCAGGAAGCCGGTGTAGTTGGCCATCAGCCCGACCAGCAGCGCGCCCACCAGGCACCCAAACGTGGACCCCAAGCCGCCGATGATGATGACGATGAACAGCAGCACATTGATCTGCGCGCCCATTTGCGGCGTGACCATCTGCTGATACAAGCCCCACATCACGCCACCCAGGCCAGCCAATGCCGAGCCGGCCACGAACACACCAACGAACAGGCGCCGCACGCGGTAGCCAAGACTCTCCACCATCTCGAGGTCCTGCACGCCAGCGCGGATGAGCAAACCGATCTTGGTGCGGTTGAGCAGGTAGAGCATGGCGATCAACACCGCCGCGCCAATCACCACCGCCAGCAAGCGATATTTCTCCACCGCGGCGTCCCCCAGCAGCAGCGCGCCGCGCAGGGCCTCGGGCAATGGCAGCGGTCTTTGCTCCGCGCCCCAGAGCACCTTGATCAGCTCCTCCCCGATGATCATGCCGCCCATGGTGATCAGAATCTGCTTGAGGTGCTGACCGTACACTGGCCGCACCACCACGCGCTCGAAGACATAGCCCACGGCCCCGGTGATCGCCATCGCCACCACCATGGCGACGACGACAGCCGCCAAGTTCGCCGTCAGCGACGCACTGCCCGTCCAGTCCGCCATGCCTGCCAGCACGGTGGCGGCAACAAACGCGCCCAAGGCGATAAACACCCCGTGGCCAAAGTTGAGCACGTCCATCAACCCGAAGACGAGCGTCAGCCCGGAAGCAATGATGAAAATGATCATGCCCATGGCCAGACCGGCGACGGTTAATGTCAGCCAGGTGGGCAGCGAACCCACCAACGGCAGCGCCACGAGCATCAAAGCACCCAGCAGCAGCGGCGGCATCCAGTCCAGCCGAGCCTTGGGCACGGCAGCGGCCTCGGTCGCCGGCAGGGGGGAGGCAATGGGGTTCACGTCAGTGATCTCCTTTAGCCATGGGCCGCCAGCGACAGGCCCAAGAGACGATGCTGCAGCGCCACATCCTCGACCAGTTCGGCCATGGCTCCACGGTGCACGACACGCCCGTCGTCCATCACCGCCACGGTATCGCCCAGCGCCTTGGCCATGGCGAAGTTCTGCTCGACCAGCAAGACCGTCGTCTGGGTACGCTTGAGCTCGCGCAGCGCACCGATCAGGTTTTGCACGATCGCCGGTGCCAGCCCCTTGCTGGGCTCATCGATCAGCAGCAGCTCGCGCGGCTCGACGATGGCGCGCGCCACCGACAGCATCTGCTTTTGCCCGCCCGAGAGCTTGCCGGCGGGGTAAAGCCAAAATTTACGCAGCGCGGGAAAAAGCGAAAAAATCCATTCCAGCCGCGCGGTGTCGATGTCGTCTGCCGTGCGCGCCGCCCGCGCCGCCAGCAGCAGGTTTTCCTTAACCGAAAGGTCGCCGAAAATGCCCATGTTCTCCGGCACGTAGGCGATACCGCGCCGCGCGATGTCGGGTGTGGACAGGGTGATACCCGCGCCACCGATCGGTTGCCCCGCGAACGTGATGCGGCCATCGCGCGCCGGCCACAGTCCCATGATGGTGCGCAACGTCGTTGTCTTGCCGGCCCCGTTGCGGCCCAACAACATGGTGACCTGCCCGCGTGGCACGGTCAGGTCCACACCGTGCAGGATGTGGTATTGGCCAATGTGCGTGTGCACGCCTTCCAGCGCCAGGACGGGGGCCGATTCGCTCATGGCTCCACCTCCACGTCCTGGCCCAGGTAGGCCCGCTGCACCACAGGCGACGCGATCACCGTGTCGGGCTCCCCATCGGCCACGAGCTGTCCGTTGTGCAGCACGACGATGCGGTCGGCCAGCTCCCGCACGACATCCATCTTGTGCTCCACCAGCAGGATGGTTTTCGTTTTGTCCGCCTTCAGCGCCCGAATCAGGTTCAGAATCACCGGCACATCGTCCACGCTCATACCCGCCGTGGGTTCATCGAACATGAACACCTGCGGCTCCAGCGCCATGAGGATGGCCACCTCCAGTTTGCGTTGGTCGCCATGTGGGAGTGCGGCAGCCGCAACGTGTTGCTTGTCTGCCAGCGCCACCGCCGCCAGGATTTCGCGCGCACGCACCAGCAGGTCGCGGCGATCGCTCCAGAGATGCCAGAGATTCAACCCTTCACCGGCACGCGCTTGCACCGCCAAACGAACGTTCTCGAGCACGGTTAGACGCGGAAACAGATTGGTGAGCTGAAAGGCCCGGCCCAACCCAGCGCGCGTGCGTTGTGCCGCCCCCCAAGGGGTCAAATCTTGACCGTTGAGTCGCACGCGCCCGGAGGTGGCGCGGATTTGTCCGGAAATCAGGTTGAAATACGTCGTCTTGCCAGCCCCGTTGGGGCCGACAATGGCGGTCAGCGTCCCCGGCGCAAAGGTGCAACTCACCCGATCGACTGCGACGTGCCCACCAAAGCGAACCGTCAGCCCCTCCGTCTGCAACATGGACACCCCCGCACTCAGCGTTTGTTGCGGATGGGGACTTGCATTTCTTCCGGCTTGATTTCGCGCACCAGCTCGGGCACCCCCCACGGGAACGCAGGATCCACTTTGATGCGGAAGTGGTACATCGACTGCATGGCCTGATGGTCCTCCGGGCGAAACACCATCTCACCCTTGGGGGTCTGAAACCGCATGCCCTCCATTGCCTTGATCAGTTTGTTGGTATTGGTATCGCCCTGGGTCTTTTTGAGCGCCTCGACGATGGCAATCGCCGCACTCATGCCGCCCGCCGTGAAAAAATCCGGCGGCGACTTGAACTGCTTGTAGTGATTGGCCACCAGCCACTCATTCACCGGATTTTTGGGAATGCCAAAGTAGTAGTACGTCGCGCCCTCCATACCCGGAAAATTTTTGTAGGCGGCCATCGCCGGCAAGATATTGCCACCTGTTGCGATTTCGATACCGTGCCGCTTCAGGTCGAGATCGGCGATCTTGAACGGATTGCCGGCACCAGCCCAAATGATGAAGATGATTTTGCGACCCGGCTTGTCCTTGAGCGCGTCGATCAATCGCTGCGCGCCAGCCGTAAAGTCGGTGGTGTTGGTCGGCAGGTACTCCTCGTGAACGATCTTCGCCTTCTTGAGCGCCTGTTTGAACGCCGCCACACCGTCGCGCCCAAAGGCGTAGTCTTGCGCCAGCGTCGCGATCACGGTGCCTTCTTTGTCGAGGGCCACGGCGTTGGCGATCGCATCCTGCGAACTGTTGCGGCCCGTGCGGAAAATGTATTTGTTCCATTTCTCGCCGGTGATGGAGTCGGCGACTGCGGGCTCCACCAATAGGATCTTCTTGTTCTCCTCGGCCACCGGCAGCATGGCAAGCGCCACACCCGACGAAGTCGGCCCAACCGCTATGTCGGCTTTATCGTCCGCGTAGGCGGCTGCCAACAAACTTTTGCCTACATCGGGCTTGCCCTGGTCGTCTTTCTCAATGACGACGATCTTTTTGCCCGCCACGGTCATGGTGCCGCCGGTGGCATAGTCCAACCCCATCATGAGGCCGGTCTGGGTCTGCTTGCCGTAGGCCTCCAGTGGCCCCGTCTTGCTGTAAACGTGCGCGATGCGGATTTCTTTGTCGGACTGTGCCTGGGCCAAAGCGGCGCCACATGCCAAAGCGCATATCGCCAGATGGCGAATCATCGGAATCATGTTCTGTCTCCTCTGTTGCCCTGTGTGAGGGGATGGTGCGACGCCCGCGCGTCGGCTGAACATCATTTGCACATTCCGTGCCAAGCGTGGTCTCCCCCATAACGGGGCAACAACACGCCACTTGGACCGGCTTGTGTCCTAATGTCAGACAGTGGGCGGCCAAGGACTGTCTATTCGCTAGACACTGTCCAATTTTCAGTCACGCCACGCGGACAACTTGGCATACAACGTTGCCCGGGAAATGCCCAACAACCGCGCGGCGGCCACACGGTTTCCGCCACAACGTTGCAGCGCCGCCTCGATGGCCTCGCGCTCGACCCGCGCGATGCGTTGGGGCAGCGGCTCGAACACGTCGTCTTGCGGCGCTGCCGACTTGGCGTCCGTCTGCGACACGGCTGGTGCCGCCATGTCGTACCCGGTGTCATGCCCATCCGCAAGCGACGCCCTCTCCTGCAACGGGGCGCCCGCGGCCGCCAGCACGGACGCCACCTGCGGTGCGTCCACGCGCGGATCGTCACAGCGCAGAGCGATTTGTTCCAGCGCATTGCGCAGTTCGCGCACATTGCCCCGCCAGGGCTGCTGCGTCAAAAAGGCCAGCGCGGCCGGTGTGAGCTCGAGCGGCTCGGTGCCACTGCGCAGCGCGATGTCTTCGCAGAGCATGTCCACCAACAAGGGGATATCGGCGCGGCGTTCGCGCAGGGGCGGAACGCGAATGGGCAGCACGTTGAGCCGGTAATACAAGTCTTCACGAAAACGCCCTTGGGCCACCAGTTGCGCCAGATCGCGCGACGTCGCGGCAATCACGCGCACATCGATGGGCACCACACGGTTGGAGCCCAACGGTTCAATTTCCCCCTCCTGCAGCACCCGCAGCAGCTTGGCTTGCACCGACAGTGGTGTATCGCCAACCTCGTCCAAGAAGAGGGTCCCACCATCGGCAAGCTTGAATTTGCCATCACGCCCTTTGCGGTCGGCACCGGTATATGCCCCGGGCGCGACGCCGAAAAACTCGGCTTCGAGCAGCGTCTCCGGAACAGCGGCAATGTTGACCCCGACAAAGGCCCGCCCAGACCGGGCAGAGGCCGCGTGGATGGCGTGGGCGAGCAGTTCTTTGCCCGTGCCGGTTTCGCCAAGCAGCAAGACGGGCGAGGAGGTCTGTGCCGCCCGCCGCGCCTGGCGTTTGACCTCGAGTGCCGCAGGGCTGCGGCCCACAAAGCTCGCAAAGGTGTACTTGCTGCGCCGCTGCCGCGCCAATTCGCGGCGGGCCTCATCCAAATCCTGCTGCAGGCGGGCAAACTTGGCGATCAGGGGCTGCAGCGTCGTCTCCGGGTGATCGAACAACACGATGCCCAGCGCCCCGATGACCACCCCATCCGCATCGCGCAGCGGGATGCGGCTGACGACGAAGGTGCCCGCACGATTGCTCAGCACATCCACCAAAATGGGCTGGCCGGTTTCGAGCACACGGTGCATCTGTGTGTTGGGCACAACCGCCGACACGGGCTGACCAACGAAATCCGACTCACGCTCAAACCCCAGCGCTGGCAGAAAGCGCCGGTATTGATCGTTGATCCAGACCACACGCGCCTGCCGATCGACAAGCATCATGCCCTGGCTGGCGTTGGCAAACAGCTCAAACATCGAGCGCGCTGCCAGCTCCAAAATGCTGCGGGCATCGCTCGGCAGATCCATGGATCGGGTGGGCGCAACCATGACGTTGACATGGTAACGCCTGGTCTGCTTCACACGTCAAGGGCACTGCACGCGGCGACGGCATAACCACCCCCAGGTCGTTACCATAGACACCATGCGCGCACGTGTCCCCGCCAACATGGACCCCGAACCCGATCGCCTGCGGCTCGACAAATGGCTGTGGGCGGCGCGCTTCGTCAAAACGCGCGCCCTGGCTGCCGAGCTGATCGCGCGCGGACGCGTCACCGTCAACGGCGCCGTCGCCAAGGCCAGCCGCGAGCCGCGTGTGGGCGATGTGATCGAACTGCGCCTCGACGGTGGGCCACCCCGCACGGTGCTCGTGCGCGCGCTCAGCCGGGTGCGTGGTCCGGCACCTCGGGCGGCGCTGTTGTACGAAGAAACCCCCGAATCGATCGCGGCGCGCCAGCGCCACGCCGAGCAGCGGCGCCTGGCACCGGAGCCCGCGGCGGGCTACACCCAGGGCCGCCCGACCAAGCGCGACCGGCGCGAGCTGCAACGCTGGCACGAGCGCGGCAGCCGCCCCGACTGGAATGCGCGCTGGAGCGCATCCCTGGACGACTGAATCCCCCATGACGCAAGGAGACCCCCCGTGTCCACCCGCTACCCCCTGCCCGAGCTGGCCGATCTGCCCGAAGACATACGCCAGCGCATTCTGGACGTGCAAGCCAAGGCCGGCTTCGTGCCCAATGTGTTTTTGATGTTCGCGCGCCGTCCGGCCGAGTGGCGCGCGTTTTTTGCCTACCACGACGCGCTGATGATGCCCGAGACCGTGGGCCGCGCCTCGAACCTGACCAAGGGCGAGCGCGAGATGATCGTCGTGGCCACCAGCGCCGCCAACCAGTGCCTGTACTGCGTGGTCGCACACGGCGCCATCCTGCGCATTTACGAAAAAAAGCCGCTGGTGGCCGATCAGGTGGCCGTCAACTACCGCAAGGCCGACATCAGCCCGCGCCAGCGCGCCATCCTGGACTTTGCGATGAAGGTCTGCCAGCGCTCGCACGAGGTGGACGACGCCGACTTTGCCGCCCTGCACGCCCACGGGCTGGACGACGAGGACATCTGGGACATCGCCGCCATCACAGCGTTTTTTGGGTTGTCCAACCGCATGGCGTCGTTTAGTGGCATGACGCCCAACCCCGAGTTCTACTTGTTGGGCCGGCTGCCCAAGGTCAAGTAAGCGCCGCACAGCGCCCGGGCAGCCCCGGCGGCCCCGAGCGGTGGGCCGGGCGCCTGCGCCAGCCGCAGCGTCATCCGCCGCTGGTGAGCCGCTCGCGCAGCGCCTGCGGCAGTGGCAGCGAGCGCTGCGCCGGGAAGTCCACCCACACCACAGTGGCGCCGCCGTTGGCGTAGACGGTGTCACCGCCATCGGTGCGCAGCATCTCATGAAACATGTCGAAGGAGCGCTGCCCCAGCGCCCCCACGTAGCTGCGCACGATCACCTCGCCCGGGTATTCGAGCTGGCGCAAAAAGTTGCAAAACGCGTTGACGATCACCGGCCCCTGGCCCTGGGGATTGGCGGGCATGCCCCACTCGCCCATCCATTGCAGGCGGGCCGTTTCCATGTAGCGAAAGTAGATCGTGTTGTTGACGTGCCCCATGGCATCCATGTCGCCCCAGCGGATCGGGATCGTCATGGTGTGCACAAGGCGCTTGTCGGCTGGCAATTCGAGGCGCATCCCGTAGCATCCTGTCGGTGACTTGACAGCGATGGTACGGCAGCCGCCACTACAATGCGTCGCGCATCCGACAACAGGGCCGCCCACCCCGCAGGCGGCCCGCGGTCACCCCGAGGAAGACACCACCACCATGAAGACCCCGGCCCACCTGATCGAGCAATTCGGCCCGCGCGAGGCCATGGAGTACGACGTCGTGGTCGTCGGCGCAGGCCCGGCGGGCCTGGCCACGGCGATTCGCCTCAAGCAGCTCGCGGCCGAGCGCGGCGCCGAGGTCAGCGTCTGCGTGCTGGAAAAAGGCTCCGAGCCCGGCGCGCACATCCTCTCCGGCGCGGTCATGGACCCGCGCGCCATCACCGAACTCTTCCCCGACTGGAAGGCGCGCGGCGCGCCGCTCCACCAGCCGGTCAGCGGCGACGAAGTGCTGTTTTTGCAAGCCGACAGTGCCATGCGCACCCCCGACTGGCTGATCCCGGAGTGCTTCCACAACGAGGGCAACTACGTCATCAGCCTGGGCGCCGTGACCAAGTGGCTGGGCGAGCAGGCCGAAGCCCTCGGGGTCGAGATCTTCCCCGGCTTCACCGCCGCCGAGGTGCTCTACGACGATCAGGGGCGCGTGGTCGGCGTGGCCACCGGCCACATGGGCCTGGGCAAGGACGGCGAACCCACCGAGGCCTTCCAGCTCGGCATGGAGCTGCGCGCCAAGTACACCGTGTTCGCCGAGGGTGCGCGCGGCCACCTGGGCAAAGAGCTGATCGCGCGCTTTCGGCTCGACGAGGGCAAAGACCCGCAGACCTATGGCATCGGCATCAAGGAGCTGTGGGAAATCCCGCCCGAAAAAGCCAAGCCCGGCCTGGTGGTACACACGGCCGGCTGGCCACTGGATGAGCACACCTACGGCGGCGGCTTCCTCTACCACATGGAAGGCAACAAGGTCACGCTGGGCTTTGTCGTCGGCCTGGACTACCAGAACCCGTGGATCAGCCCGTTCGAGGAAATGCAGCGCTGGAAAACCCACCCCAGCATCCGCGCCCACATCGAAGGCGGCAAGCGCATTGGCTACGGCGCGCGCGCCATCACGGCCGGGGGGCTGCTGAGCCTGCCCAAGACCGTGTTCCCGGGTGGCGCGCTGGTCGGCTGTGATGCTGGCTACCTCAATGCCGCGCGCATCAAGGGCAGCCACGCGGCCATCAAAACCGGCATGCTGTGCGCCGAAGCGGCCTTCGAGGCGCTGCAGGCCGGCCGTGCCCACGACGAGCTCACCGCCTACCCCGCCGCGTTCGAGCAGAGCTGGCTCTACCAGGAGCTGCACCGCGCGCGCAACTTCAAGACCTGGTTCAAAAAAGGCAACACGATTGGCGCGCTGATGACCGGCATCGAGCACTGGCTGCTGCCCAAGCTGGGCATCCAAAGCCCGCCGTGGACGGTGCACCGCCACGCGCCAGACCACGCCCGGCTGCATGCGGCCAGCCAGGTCGAGCCGATCCGCTACCCCAAGCCCGACGGGCGGTTGACCTTCGACCGCTTGAGCAGCGTGTTCCTCTCCAACACCAACCACGAGGAAAACCAACCCGCGCACCTGACCCTGAAAGACGCGTCGGTGCCGGTGGCGGTCAACCTCGCGCTCTACGGCGGGCCCGAGAGCCGCTATTGCCCCGCCGGGGTGTACGAATTCGTCGAGAAAGACGGCTCGCCCCAGCTGGTCATCAACGCGCAGAATTGCGTGCACTGCAAGACCTGCGACATCAAGGACCCGACGCAAAACATCGTCTGGGTCACACCCGAGGGCGGCGGCGGCCCCAACTACGCCGGCATGTGACGGCGTTGGCGCCGCACCGCGGCGCGCCAGCCGCTACAATTGGCGTCATCAGGAGAGAGCCAGCCCGGACCCCGCGTGGGGCCCGCCCAGCGGCCGCCGAAGGCGCAGGCCACCGCCGAACGCTCAGGCAAAAGGACTGATGCAGCACCCCGTGGGGTGCTTGCCTGCTGGAGAGAGGCGTCGCCGCCGGCCACGCGCCACGGCGCCGTCCACCGAAGGAGCAAGCGGGCCCACCACCGCACGGGCGGCGTTGGCGCGTGAATCTCTCAGGTAAAGCGGACAGCAGGTGTGCCCCGGCGCCTTTGGGCGCCGGTCGTGACCACCTGCTAAGGAACGTTCCATGTCCGCCGCTGCCACCCCGGATACCCTGCTCAAAACCCCGCTGTACGACCTGCACCTGGCGCTGGGCGCGCGCATGGTGCCGTTTGCCGGCTACCACATGCCGGTGCAGTACCCACAGGGGCTGATCCGTGAGCACCAGCACACACGCCAAGCGGCGGGTCTGTTCGATGTGTCGCACATGGGCCAGCTGCGCCTGGTTGGCCCCGACGCCGCCGCGGCGCTGGAAAGCCTCATCCCGATGGACGTGATCGGCCTGGCGCCGCACCGCCAACGCTACGGGCTGTTGCTGGCCGACGATGGCGGCATCCTGGATGACCTGATGTTCGTCAACCGTGACTGGGCGCAGGGCGGCGACCTGTTCCTCATCGTCAATGGCGCCTGCAAACAGGCCGACATCGCGCACATCCAGGCGCGCATCGGTCAGCGCTGCCAGGTCGAGCCGTTGCCGCAGCAAGCCCTGCTCGCGTTGCAAGGCCCGCAGGCCGTCACGGCGCTGGCCCGGCTGCTGCCCGGCGTGGAGGCGCTGGTGTTCATGACCGGAGGCGCTTTTGCCTGGCAGGGCGTGCCGCTGTACGTGACGCGCAGCGGCTACACCGGCGAGGACGGCTTTGAAATCTCGTTGCCCGGCACGGCCGCCACCGCATTCGCCCAGGCGCTGCTCGCGCAGCCTGAGGTGCAGCCCATCGGCCTGGGCGCGCGCAACTCGTTGCGACTGGAAGCCGGCCTGTGCCTCTACGGCAACGACATCGACACCGGCACCACGCCCGTGGAGGCAGCGCTGAGCTGGGCCATCCAAAAGGTGCGCCGCACGGGCGGCGCGCGCGCCGGCGGCTTCCCCGGAGCGCAGCGGGTGCTCGCGCAGCTCGATGGCACCGCGCCCGTGGCGCGTCTGCGCGTCGGCCTCAAGGCCCTGGAGCGCGTGCCGGTGCGCGAGCCCGCGCCCCTGCAAACGCGCGCGGGTGCCACCGTCGGCCACGTGACCAGCGGCCTGCTGTCGCCCACGCTCGATCAACCCATCGCCATGGGCTACGTGGCCCGTGAACACGCCGCCGTCGGCACGCGGCTGCACGCGCTGGTGCGCGGCAAACCGGTGCCCATGGAGGTGTGCGCGCTGCCGTTCATCCCGCCGCGCTACCACCGCGGCTGATCCGTCGTTTTCATCCTCTCGATCGCCCAGGAGCCCGCCATGACCCTGAAGTACACCCCCGACCACGAATGGATCCGCGTCGACGGCGACATCGCCACCGTCGGCATCACCCACCACGCCCAGGATGCCCTGGGGGACGTGGTGTTCGTGGAGCTGCCCGACGTGGGCAAGACGCTGGCGCAAAAAGACGTGGCCGGCGTCGTCGAATCGGTCAAAGCCGCCGCCGACGTGTACGCGCCCGTCAGCGGCGAAGTGGTCGAAGTCAACGAGGCGCTGCGCGCCGACCCGTCGCTGGCGAACAGCGACCCGCTGGGCGCGGGCTGGTTCTTCAAGATCCGCCTGAGCGCGCCCGCCGAGCTGGACAGCCTGTTGGACGAGACCGCTTACGGCCAACTGACCCAGTGAGCGGAGCCGCGCCATGACCTCCCCCACCCCCCTGTCGGCGCTGGATGGCGCTGGCGAGTTCATCGCCCGCCACATCGGCATCGGCCCGCAAGACGAGCGCCGCATGCTCGCGGCCATTGGCGAGGACAGCCGCCGCGCCCTCATCGAGAGCATCGTGCCGCGCGCCATCGCCCGCGTGCAGGCCATGGACCTGCCCGCGCCGCTGTCTGAAGCGCAGGCGCTGGCCGAACTCAAGGCCATTGCGCAGAAAAACCGCATCCTGCGCAGTTTCATCGGCCAGGGCTACTACGGCACCCACACGCCGGGCGTGATCCTGCGCAACATCCTGGAAAACCCGGCCTGGTACACCGCCTACACGCCGTACCAGGCGGAAATTTCCCAAGGCCGCATGGAGGCGCTGGTCAACTTCCAGACCATGGTGGCGGACCTGACCGCCATGGACATCGCCAACGCCTCCATGTTGGACGAGGCCACGGCCGCGGCGGAAGCCATGACGCTGGCGCGCCGCTCGGTCAAGGCGGCGGGCAACGCCATCATCGTCTCGGGCGACTGCCACCCACAGACGATCGAGGTGGTGTGCACGCGCGCCCGGCCGCTGGGGTTGGAGGTCGTCGTGACCCACTCGGCCCAAGCCTGGCAACAAGCGCTGCAGGGCGACGGCTACTTTGCGGTGTTGATGCAATACCCGACCACGCACGGGCGCATCGACGACCTGCGCGCCGATGCGCAGGCCGCCCACGCCAAGGGTGCCGCGGTCATCGTCGCCACCGACCTGCTGGCGTTGACGCTGCTCACCCCCCCAGGCGAGTGGGGCGCCGACATCGTCGTCGGCAGCGCGCAGCGCTTTGGCATGCCCATGGGCGCCGGCGGCCCGCACGCCGGCTACATGGCCTGCCGCGACGCCTTCAAACGCTCGCTGCCAGGCCGCTTGGTGGGCGTTAGCGTGGACGTGCACGGCCAGCCCGCCTACCGCTTGGCGCTGCAGACGCGCGAGCAGCACATCCGGCGCGAGAAGGCCACCTCCAACATCTGCACCGCGCAGGTGCTGCCCGCGGTCGTGGCCAGCATGTACGCGGTCTACCACGGTCCGCAAGGGCTGCGCCGCATCGCCGAGCGGGTGGCGCGACACACCGCCATCCTGGCGCGCGGGCTGGCGGCGCTGGGGCACGCGCCGGCCAACGGCAGCGCCTTCGACACCCTGTGCCTGCACACCGGCAACGCCACCGCGTCGCTGCTGGCGCGCGCGCGCGAGCGCGGCATGAACCTGCGCGACATGGGGCACGGCAACATCGGCATCGCGCTCGACGAGACCACCACGCGGGCCGACATCGAGGCCCTGTGGGCCGTGTTCGCCGCGCCGGGGCAGGCGCTGCCATCGTTTGACGCGCTGGCGGCGGACACCGACATGCTGATCCCCGCTGCCCTGCGCCGCACCAGCGCCTACCTCACGCACCCGGTGTTCAACACCCACCACAGCGAAACCGGCATGCTGCGCTACATCCGCAGCCTGTCGGACAAGGACCTGGCGCTGGACCGCACCATGATCCCGCTGGGTTCGTGCACCATGAAGCTCAACGCCACCAGCGAGATGATCCCCATCACCTGGCCCGAGTTTGCGCAGGTGCACCCGTTCGCGCCGGCGGACCAGCTCGAGGGCTACCGGCTGCTCGACGAGCAGCTGCGCGCCTGGCTGTGTCAGGCCACCGGCTACGCGGCCATCAGCCTGCAGCCCAACGCAGGCTCGCAGGGCGAATACGCGGGCTTGCTGGCCATTCAGGCCTACCACGCGGCCCGTGGCGAGGGGCACCGCGACATCTGCCTCATCCCCACCTCGGCGCACGGCACCAATCCCGCCAGCGCCCAAATGGCCGGCCTGCAGGTGGTGGCGGTGGCGTGCGACGCGCAAGGCAACGTGGACCTGGACGACCTGCGCGCCAAATGCGAGCAGTACAGCGCGCGTCTGTCGTGCGTGATGATCACCTACCCCAGCACGCACGGGGTGTTCGAAACCGGCGTCAAAGCCTTGTGCGAGCTCGTGCACCAGCACGGTGGCCGGGTCTACATCGACGGTGCCAACATGAACGCCCTGGTCGGCACCGCCGCACCGGGCGAGTTTGGCGGTGACGTCAGCCACCTGAATCTGCACAAGACCTTTTGCATCCCGCACGGCGGCGGTGGCCCGGGCGTGGGCCCGGTGTGCGTGGTGGCCGACCTTGCGCCCTACCTGCCAGGCCACGCCACCGCGCACGCAGCGGGCGCCTACGCCGGTGGCGCCCGGCCCGATGCGCCCGTCGGCGCGGTGTCGGCGGCCCCCCTGGGCAACGCGGCCGTGCTGCCGATTTCGTGGATGTACATCCGCATGATGGGCGCCGAGGGCCTGACCCGGGCAACCGAGACGGCCATCCTGTCCGCCAATTACGTCAGCGCCCGGCTGCGCGAGCACTACCCCACGCTCTACGCCAGCGCCAACGGGCATGTGGCGCACGAGTGCATCCTGGACTGCCGTGGTTTCAAAGACAGCTGCGGCGTCATGGCCGAGGACATCGCCAAGCGGCTGATGGACTATGGCTTTCACGCCCCGACGCTGTCCTTCCCCGTGCCCAACACCCTGATGGTGGAGCCCACCGAGAGCGAAACGCTGGCCGAGCTGGACCGCTTCATCGACGCCATGATCGCCATCCGTGAGGAAATCCGCGCCGTGGAGCTGGGTGTGTGGCCGCGCGAGGACAACCCGCTCAAGAATGCGCCGCACACCGCGCCGCGCTGCCTGGCCGAGCACTGGCCGCACCCCTATCCGCGCGAGCAGGGCGCGGCGCTGCCCTTCCACCGCGCGCACGGGGGTGCCGGGAGCAAGTATTGGCCACCGGTGGGGCGCGTGGACAACGTCTACGGCGACCGCAACCTGTTTTGCAGCTGCGTCCCCGTCGCGGAGCTGGCCAGCGCCTGACCCGCGCCTGCCAGTCCCTGCCCAACGGGGTTGGGCGGGGACTGGACCGCAGCGGCTGCCAGCGGCCCGACCGGGGCGGGGCGAGCGGAAAGGACGCACCGCCGCGGCGTCACGGCTGGCGCGGGTTCCAGCTGGGCAGTTGCCAGTCCAGGACAACGGCGAGCAGGCGGCTGCCCGTGGCCACCAGCACGCCGGCCAAACTGGCCCATTGCGACCCGGTCCCGAGGGCCATCAACCCCAGATACGCCGCGCTGCCCGCCAGCGCGCACAGCGCATAGGGCCGATGGTCCCGGTACACCTGCGGCACCTCGTTGCACAGCACATCGCGCGCCACCCCGCCCACGATCGCCGTCGTCGCCCCCATCAAGGCGCTGACCAGCGGCGACATGCCGGCCGATGCGGCGATGCTGGTGCCCGAAATGGCAAACAGCCCCAAGCCGCAGGCATCGGCGACCACCATCAGCCGCGCGCCCGTCTCGCGCAACGCCATGGGCAGCCACAGCGGTGCCGTCACCGCCATGGCCAGCACCAGCCACAAATAGGGCTCGTGCTCGATCCAAAACAGCGGCCGCCGGTCCAGCAGCAGGTCGCGCACCGTCCCGCCGCCAAAGGCGCTCACGAACGCCACCGAAAACACCCCCACCACATCCATGCGCTTGCGCATGGCCTCGATCAGGCCAGACATGGCAAACGCCACGATGCCACCGACTTCGATGGCAAACAGCAGGGTCGACAGGTGCATCGCGCAAGGTTCCGTGGATGAATGCGCCGCGCCACCTCGGCGCAGCGCCCGCCGCCGCGATCGTAGCGTCGCGCGGGACGTCTGCCACAGGATGCTGTGGTGCACCGCAGCCGCCACCTAGGACGCTGCCGCCGACCACAGTGGTGCTCGCCGTGGCAGTTGCACCGCGGCCCGCGCACGCCGATAATGGCCCGACGATGGCCGCCGATCCCAACGAACCGCCCTTGCACCCGGACACAGACGCGTGGCTGCGCGCACTGCCGGGCGTGGACTACCCCGAGGCGCTGGTGGCGCGGTTTCCGCGCATCGCCAACGCGCTGGCGGCTGCGCGCGACGACCCGGATGCGCTGCGCCAGCGCTTTGACGAGCTGCTGCACGACCACCGGGGCGGCCGCCGCGGCTTTCCCTTCGACGTGCTCATGGAGCTGTTGGCGCTGCGCGACGCGCTGGTGCTCGACGACCGCCCGCCCGAGCAAGACGACGCCACCAAATGGGTATCGTGACGGCCGCCGCCGGGCCGCGCGACGCCGGTCACCCGATGGCGTAGCTGTCCATCGCCAGGTGGCGGTACTGCACCTCGCGCGTGATGGCCTGCACGGTTTGCCCCGCGGTCTGGGGCCAGCGCGCCGCCCCGAGCGCAAAAAACAGCGGCAGCAGATGTTCGTCGGTCGGATGGGCCTGTTCGGCCTGCGGCGCCCGGGCACGGTAGTCCAGCAGCGCGGTCAGGTCGCCCGCCTGCAGCGCGTCCCACACCCAGGCCGAAAAGGCCTGCACGGCGGGATCGGCGGGCGCATCGAGGGTCGGCCGGCCGGCAAAGAACGCCATCAGGTTGTGCGTGAGGCTGCCAGACCCCATCAGCAACACGCCCTGGTCGCGCAAGTCGGCCAAGGCGGCGCCGATGGCGTAGACCGCCGCCGGCCCGGCATCGGCGGGCAACGCCACCTGCACCACCGGCCAGCGTGCCTGCGGCAACAAAAACCGCAGCGGTGACCACACGCCATGGTCGCGCGGGCGCTCGGGATCCTCGGCGGTGGGGATGGCAGCCGCTTGCAGCCGCTCGACCACGGACCGTGCCAGCGCCGGATCCCCCGGCGCCGGGTATTGCAGCCGGTACAGGGCGGGCGGAAATCCGCCAAAGTCGTGCCAGGTGGGCGGCATGGGGTGGCTACCCACGGCCGCCACAGGGTCCATCCAGTGTGGCGACATCACGACCACGGCGCGCCAATCACCCCGCGCGGCCAGCGCTTGGCCCCACCGCTGCAGGGCGGCACCCGCTTCACCGGGGGCCAAGGCCATCATCGGCGACCCATGGGACACAAACAATACAGGCAAAGCAGGCATGCTGCGCGACTCCGCATCCAATCGTTGGTCGTGCATGCTAGCGACGCCACCGCCATGCGCCCATCAAAGTCTTTGACGACACCGTTGCACGGCGGCGGGGGTCGACGCCGCGCGCGGCCGGCGCCCCACCCCGGATCGGCGACAATGCCCCCATGGACCGCTATGCCGTGATCGGCCACCCCATCGGCCACAGCCAATCGCCCCTGATCCACACCCTGTTTGCCCAGGCCACGGGCCAGGCGCTGGTCTACACCGCCATCGAAGCCCCCCTGGACGGCTTTGCCGCGACGGTGGACGCCTTTCGCGCCGCCGGCGGGCGCGGTGTCAACGTCACCCTGCCTTTCAAGCTCGAGGCGTGTGCGTATGCCACCGAGGTGAGCGCGCGCGCCCGCATCGCCGGTGCGGCCAACGCCCTGCGCTTCGACGGCCCGCACTGCCTGGCCGAAAACTTCGACGGCATCGGACTGGTGCGCGACATCACCGCCAACCTGGGCCAGCCCATCGCCGGCCGGCGCGTGCTGCTGCTGGGCGCCGGTGGTGCGGCCCGCGGCGCGCTCGTGCCCCTGCTGGAAGCCGGCCCCACGCAGCTGTTCGTGGCCAACCGCAGCGCCGCCAAGGCGCACGCGTTGGTGCAGATGTTGGGCGAGCAGGGGCTGGGCCGGGGCGTTTTGGCCGCCGGATTCGATCACGTCCGGGTAGATGGTGCCCTGTGCCAGCCATTGCGCACCGCGGGAGCCCGGGCGCGCGGCCTTGAGCTTTTCCGCCTCGGCCTTGAACACGTCCACGAACAGCCGGCCA
>NZ_VJOL01000032.1 GCF_007556705.1 Tepidimonas thermarum
AGCAAGATCGCATAAGCGGCTTCCAAGGGGTTGGTTTCGACTCGTATTGCCATGAGGGTTACACTCCTTTCTCGAAGTCATGGCGTCAGACCCACCCTCGCGCTGTCTGCTGGGCGGGGAGCGTAGGCGCGTAGCGCCGGAGATCCCCGCCCAGCAGACAACCGGCAAAATGGAATTTACAGAAAGAACGATACACAACTTCGAACAGCGGCCGCAGGGCGCAGCAGCCGGCCGCCTCGCCATCCACCGTGGCCAGCACCAACGCCCCCAGCGGCGGTGCATAGGCCCCGGGCAACGTGGCCAGTTCGTCGGCAAACCCCTGAAAGCACAGGTCGATGCCAATGTCGTCCTGGTACTCGAGGAACAGGCGCCTAACATCGTCCAGCGCGGGCCCGTTGACGATGGTGTGCAGCGCGATGTGGGGGCAGGCTTCTTCGCCGGTGGGTGAGGACGGTGAGGAAGCGGGCTGTGGCGACGAATCGACGTCCATGGCCGAATGATAGGGCGCGCGAGCGGGCGTGCCAACCGCAGCGGCCCTAGTCACGCGGTTCAGAGCGCGTCCCACCCCACGATGGCCACGGTGGCGGCGGCGCTCAACGCCGCCACCCCCAGCGCCAGCAAGCGCTGCGGCCAGCCATCGGCGCTGGCGGGCGTGCCGGGCGGCAGCAGCTTGTCGCCGTGCACCATGGCCGGCACCAGCGCTTTGCCGCGCCAACGGTACAGCGCAATGGCGGCGATGTGCAGCCCGATCAGGGTCAGCACCAAGGCTTTGCCCCAACCCTTGTGGTAGGCGGTCGCGGCGTAGGCCGTTTCGGACGCGACCAGGTGCGCCAGCGGCCCGACAAAGGCGATTTCATCGTCGCTGATGAGGCCCGTGCCCACCTGCACCGCCAGCATCACCAGCATGGCCAGCACCGACAGCGCGCCCAAGGGGGTATGGCCCACCTCGTCCGCCGGTGTGCCCTGGCCGCGCAGGTAGCGCCACACGGCGCGTGGCCCGCGCACGAAGGCGGCAAAGCGCGACCAGCGCCCCCCCACCACGCCCCAGAGCAGGCGAAACAGCAGCAACGCCAGCACCCCATAGCCCAGGCGCTGATGCCAGGTCATCCAGTTGCCCCCCAGGTTGCCGGTCACCACCAGGCCAACCACGGCCAGCACCAGCAGCCAATGGAAGAGCCGGGTCGGCAAATCCCAGACGCGCACGGGCGCGCGCACGGCGCTGGCGTGGACAGGATCGGGGGCGGCTGGGGGCGTTGTCATGCGCGGGCTCCGAAACACAGGCGTGTGCTGCACATTTTGTCGTATCCGCATACACTGTTGGTGTCTGTTCGTTCCGATCGGAGGTTGTCCATGAAAGTTCGCGTTTGGCTGGCCGCTGCGGCCTTGTTGTCGGCGGGTGCTGCCCAGGCCCAATTCCAAAAGCCCGAAGACGCGGTCAAGTACCGCCAGGCCGCCTTCACCGTGATGGGGGCTCACTTTGGTCGCATTGGCGCCATGGTGCAGGGGCGCGTGCCGTTCGACGCCAAGGTGGCGCAGGAAAACGCCGCCCTCGTGGTCGCGATGTCCAAGCTGCCGTGGGCTGGCTTTACGCCCGAGACGGAAAAGCTCAAGAGCCGCACCAAGCCCGAGGCGTGGATGGAGATGGACAAGGTGCGCGCCGGCGCCGACAAAATGGTGAAGGCCGTGGCCGAGCTGGAGGCCGCCACGCGCACCGGCAATCTGGACGCGGTCAAGAAGACTTTTGGCGACGCCGCGGCCACGTGCAAGGCGTGCCACGACGCCTACCGCGAATAACGCGGCTCCCACGTGCGCCGCTGGGGGCGCTTCCGGCCTGCCAGCGGCGCGCCGGTCTTGCGGCCTCGACCACGACCCGGTCGAGGCCGTTTAGCTTTCGGCCAGCAGCTGGTCCAGCAGCGCGCCCAGCGCGGCGAAGTCGGGCTCGCCCACGTAGCGTTTGACGATGCGGCCCTGGCGGTCGACGATGTACGTGGTGGGGGTGAGCTTGACCTCCCCCCAGTCGCGCGCCAAGGTGCCGTCGTGGTCGAGCGCGACCTTGAACGGCAGCTGCCGCGTGCGCGCAAAATTGGCCACCCACTCCGGCGGGTCGTAGCTCATCGCCACCGCCACGGTCTCGAAGCCGCGTGGCTGGAAGCGCCGGTAGGTGTCGACGAGTTGCGGCATTTCCTTGACACAGCTGACGCACGTGGTGGCCCAAAAATTGACCAACAGCACGCGCCCTTGCAGGTCGGCGCTGGTAAGCGTGCTGCCATCGAGCAGATGAAACGTGGACGCAGGGGCGCGCTCGGCGCGCGCGCACCCGGCCAGGGCGGCCGCCAGCGGGGCCAGCAGCGGAGTGGCGAGCAACCAGGGGCGAAGGCGAACGTTCATGGCGGGCAATCGTGGGCAAACGCAAGTGATCGAAACAACCCGGGTAACCGGGCAGAGGCACGGGCGCGGTTTGCGGGTACGATGTGGCCATGAGCGCGACACCCCCGATGCGGCCGCTGCGCGTGCTGGTGGCCGATGACAATCCCCTGAACCTGCGGCTGGCCACGCGTATTTTGCGCGAGATGGGGCACAGCGGCGTGCTCGTGGGCGATGGCCACAAAGCCTTGGAGGCGCTGCGCGCGCAAACGTTCGATCTGGTGCTCATGGACGTCACCATGCCGGGCATGGATGGGGTCGAGGCGTTGCGCGCGTTGCGCGCGCGCGAGGCCGCCGAGCGCACCCGACGCACCCCGGTGATCATGGTCACCGCGTACGACCTGCCGGAAGACCACCGGCGGCTGTTGGACGCCGGCGCCGATGGCTACGTGGCCAAGCCGCTGGACGCCGAGCGCTTGGTGGCGGAGATCCGGCGCATCTTGGGGTGAGGGGCGCGCGGCGCGGGGAGCAGACGCCATGGCGGGTGAGCACGAGCAGGGGCGCATTCCGTGGGCGGGTGACAAGGCGGGCACACCGCACGCCGCCATGGGGCTGGCGCTCCTGGTCGCGCTGTTGGTCGCGGCCATCGGGATGGGGGTGGCCGCTTGGTTGCGCGCGCAGGCGCAGCAGGGGCTGCAAACCTATTTGGAGCACGAGCTGGCGGTGGCGCAGACGCGTCTGGCCGACACGTTCGAGCGCTACCAGGGGTTGCTGCTGGCCACCCGCGCCTGGCTGCACACGCAGCCCGAGGCCGATTGGCGCGCGGCGCAGGTGTGGCAGGGGCCGCTGGAGTTGGCCGAGCGCTACCCCGCGATGACCGGCCTGGCCTTCATCCGGCGCGTGCCCGCGCCGCAATGGGCCGACTGGCTGGAGCGGGCGCGCAGGCGTGAGGTGCCGCTCGACATTCGCCTGCACCCGTTGCGGCCGGGCGACTACCCCAGCGAGGACCGCTACGTCATCGAGTGGATCGTGCCCGGCGGGCAGGACCACCTGGTGGGGGTGGAGCTCAGCAGCGACCCGCTGCGCTGGCGTGCCATGCAGCAGGCGGCGACCACGGGCGATCCGGCGGTCAGCGCCCCGCTGCGCCTGGACAACACCGAACAGGTGGAATACGGCCTGCTGTTTGTGCTGCCGGTCTACCACGGTGGATGGACGCCCGCAGCAGGGCCGGCGCGCTGGCGCGATTTGCAAGGCTTTGTCGTGCTGGGTGTGCCGGTGGCGCAACTCGCGCGCGACGCCGGTTTGGTGGCCGGCGAGCGCTACGACTGGCACTGGGTGGACCCCGAGGCCGACCCGGCGCAGGCCGCGGCCCCTCCCGGGCAGCCGCTGCCGCCGGCGGCGACGCCGCCCGGCCCAGGGGTGCAACTGCTCGATGCCGACGGCCACCAAGCGTCTGCGGCGCCAGGGGCGCGCTGGGATGGCGGTGCTTGGGCGGCGGCGCAGCGCGAAGTGTTCTTGGGGCAGCGCCGCTACCTGTTGCGGGTGCGCAGCACCCCGGTGTTGGAGCGCGCGTGGGAACCCGCCACGGCCGTCATCGTGGGTGTGGGCAGCCTGCCGATCGCTGTGCTGGCCGCGTGGGCGGTGCTGGCCGCCTTGCGCCTGCGCCGGCTGGAGCGCGAGCGCTGGGCCGTGTTGCAAAGCGACGTGGCGCGGCTGTCGCTGGTGGCGCGCTACACCCACAACGCCATCATCATCACCGACCGCGGGGGGCGCATCACCTGGGTCAACGACGCCTGCGAGCGGCTGACCGGCTACACGCGCGATGAGCTGCTGGGGCAGGTGCCGGGCCGGCTGCTGCAGTCGCCGCGCACCGACCCCGCGGCGGTGGCCACGCTGCGCGAGGCGGTGCGCGCCGGGCAGGGCTGCGAGGTTGACATTCTCAACCGCAGCAAGGACGGCCGGGACTACTGGGTGGCGATCGAGCTGATCGCGCTGCGTGACGCGCAGGGCGTGTGCACCGGCTTCATGGCGGTGGAGGTCGACATCACCGAGCGGGTGCGCACCCAGGAGCGCTTGCAAGCCGCGCTGGCGGAGAGCGAAACGCTCATGGGGGCCGTGCGCCGGTACGCCATCGTCAGCCAAGCGGCGCCCGACGGCGTCATCGTCGACGTCAACGATGCGTTTTGCGCCATCAGCGGCTACACGCGCGACGAGCTCATCGGTGCGCCCCACAGCATTGTCCATTCCGGGCACCACGACCGGGCGTTCTGGGCCGATTTTTGGCGCACCATCGCCTCTGGCCAGCCGTGGCGCGGTGAAATCTGCAACCGCGCCAAGGATGGGCGGCTGTACTGGGTGGACAGCATCGTGGCGCCGCTGCTCGATGCCGCGGGTCACGTCGAGCGCTACCTGTCGATCCGCTTTGACATCACCGCGCGCAAGCAGGCCGAAGCCGCGTTGCGCGCCTCCCAGCAGCGGCTGGACAACACGGTGCGCGCCACCGGCGCCGGGACCTGGGTGCTCGACCCGGTCATGGGCGAGGTCGAGGTGGACGAGTGCTGGTTGCGCATGCTGGGGCGCAGCGAGCCGGGCGGCACCCGCATCGGCATGGCGACCTGGGCCGAGCACGTGCACCCGGACGATTTGCCGGCGGTCATGCTGGGCCTGCAGGCACATGTGGAGGGGTTGAGCGAGGCGTTCGAGCTCACGCTGCGCATGCGCCACACCGACGGCCGTTGGCTGTGGGTGCGCACGCGCGGCCAGGCCTTCGAGCGCGATGCGGACGGTCGCGCGCGGGCGGTCTATGGCATCAACCTGGACATCACCGGCCTCAAAAACGCCGAGGAGCAGGCCCAGCGCGCCGAGCAGCTGTTGCGCAACGCCATCGAGGCGGTGGGCGAAGGCTTTGCGCTGTACGACGCGGAGGACCGGCTGGTGTTTTGCAACGAGCGCTACCGCCAGCTCTACCCCATCGGGGCGGCGGTCATGGAGCCGGGGCGCACCTTCGAGGAAATCATCCGCTATGGCGCCGAGCGCGGCGAGTACGCGCAGGCCATTGGGCGGGTGGACGCCTGGGTGGCCGAACGCATGGCGCGTCACCGTCAGGCCAGTGACGAATTCATCCAACATTTGACCGACGGGCGCGTGCTGCGCGTCGTTGAGCGGCGCACGCCCGATGGCTACACGGTGGGCTTTCGCATCGACGTCACGGCCGTGGAACGCGCCCGCGCCGAGGCCGAGTCGGCGCGCCAGCTGCTCGAGAGCGCGCTGGAAGCGGCCGAGGCGGCGCTGTCGGTGTTCGACGCCCAGGAGCGTCTGGTCTGGGCCAACGAGCGCTTTTATCGGATGCACGCGGCCTTGGCCGATGTGCTGCAGCCGGGTGTGACTTTCGAGGCTTTCATCCGCGCCGGCGTCGAGCGTCGCAGCATCGACCTGGGCGGTCAGGCGCCCGAGGCGTGGCTGGCGCAGCGGCTGGCGGACTTTCGCGCCGGCACCACCGACCGCGTGGTGCACCGCACCAACGGTCAGGCGCTGCGCATCATCGAACGCCTGACCCCCAGTGGCATGCACGTGGGCCTGCGCTACGACGTGACCGAGCTGGAAAACGCTCGTCGCGCGGCCGAGCAAGCCAGCCAGGCCAAGAGCCAGTTTGTGGCCAACATGAGCCACGAGATCCGCACGCCCATGAATGCCGTGCTGGGCATGTTGCAGTTGTTGCTGGGCACGGGGCTCGATGCGCGCCAGCGCGACTACGCCGAAAAAGCCGAGTCGGCCGCCAAGTCGTTGCTGGGCATCCTCAACGACATTTTGGACTTCTCCAAGATCGAAGCCGGCAAGCTCGACCTCGACCCCGAGCCGTTTGCGGTCGATCGCCTGTGGCGCGATCTGGCCACCATCATGGCCGCCAGCCTCAAAGGCAAGCGGCTCGAGCTGCTGTTCGACCTCGACCCGGCCATCCCGCGCGTGCTGGTGGGCGATGCGATGCGGTTGCAGCAGGTGCTCATCAACCTGGCGGGCAATGCCATCAAATTCACCGCCGCCGGCAGCGTCACGCTGCAGGCGCGGCTGCTGGCGCGCCACGTCGAGCCCGATGGTGCCGAGCGCGTGCGCTTGCGCCTGGCGGTCATCGACACCGGCATCGGCATCGCACCCGAGGCGCAGGCGAAGCTGTTTTCGGCGTTCACGCAGGCCGAGAGTTCGACCACCCGGCGTTTTGGCGGCACCGGGCTAGGCCTGGCCATCAGCCAGCGGCTGGTGCAGCTCATGGGGGGCGAGATTCGCGTGCACAGCACACCCGGCGAGGGCAGCACCTTTGCCTTCGAGATCGAGCTGCCGGTGGCGCGTGACGTGCCGGCCGCGCTGGCGGCCGAGGCCATCCCTGCGGAGCTGCAACGCCTGCGCTGTCTGGTGGTGGATGACCACCCGCTGGCGCGCGAGTTGTTGTGCGCGACGGTGCAGCAACTGGGCTGGAGCTGCGTAACCGTGGCCGACGCCGAGACCGCGCTGCAGGCGGTGCGTGCGGCCGAGCAGCCTTTCGACGCGGTCTTCGTCGATTGGTCCTTGCCCGGCATGGATGGCTTGGCGTTGGCCCTGGCCCTGCGCACCGACGTGCCACCCGAGCGGCGCGCGGCCATCGTCATGGTCACCGCCAGCAGGCGCGAGGTCCTGGCCCAGGTCGATCCGGCGCAGCAGGCCGCGCTCGACGGCTTTTTGGTCAAGCCCGTGACCGCGTCCATGCTGCTCGAGGCGGTGCGCCAGGCGCGCGCGCCGTCCGCGGGTGCGGCGGCGGTGGCCGCCACCGGCGCCCAACCGCGGCGGCTGGCGGGTATGCGCGTGTTGGTGGTGGAGGACAACGCCATCAACCAGCAGGTGGCGCGCGACTTGCTGCGCCGCGAGGGCGCCGAGGTGACGCTGGCCGAACATGGCCAGGCGGCGCTGGACCTGCTCAAAGCCCAGCCGCAGCGCTGGGACGTGGTGCTGATGGACATGCAAATGCCCGTGATGGACGGCTTGCAGGCCACCCAGGCGATCCGCCACCAGCTCGGCTTGCGGCAGCTGCCCATCGTGGCCATGACGGCCAACGCCATGGCCAGCGACCGCGAGGCCTGCCTGGCCGCGGGCATGAACGACCACGTCGGCAAACCCTTTGCCATCGACCAGCTGGTGCGCGTGCTGCTGCACTGGGCCCCGCACGCGCTGCGCCCGCAGGCCGCGCCGGCGCAGGACGAACCCGCGCCCGCGGCCGCTGCGGCGCCCACTGCCGATGCGCCGGTCATCGACTGGCCCGACGCGGACCGCATCGACGTGCCCGCGGCGCTGGCGCGCCTGGGCGACGATGCGGCGCTGTACGCGCGCATCGTGCGTGGCTTTGTGCAGGGGTTGCTGCACACCCGGGGCGAGCTGCAGGCGCGCCTGTCGGCCGCGCCCGACCATGCGCTGGCCGCGCTGTTGCACACCCTCAAGGGCACGGCGGGCACGGTTGGGGCCACGGCGCTGGCGGCGCGCGCGGCCGAGGCCGAACGGGCCGTCAAGGCGCAGCTGGGCGACGCTGGTGCTGCAGCGCCGGCAGCCGGGCCGGTGCCGGCGTGGTGGCCGGCGCTCGACGCCGAGCTGCACGCCAGCGAGCAGGCCCTGCGTCGCGTGCTGGCCACCATGGAAGCGCACGGCCTGATCGCTGCGCAGGATGCTACCCCTGTTGCCGCGGGGGCCGACGCCGACCCGGCGCGCTGGCGCGAGACGCTGCAGCGCTTGGATGGGCTGCTGGCGGCCAGCGACATGCAGGCGCTGGAGGTGCACGACCAGTTGCTGGCCGAGCCCGCGTTGGCCCAGGACGCACGCTGGGCGCCGCTGCACCAGGCCATGGAGGCGCTGGACTTTGAGGCCGCGCGCACGGCCGTGCGCGCCTTGCTCGACGCCGCCGAATCGGGGGCAAACGCATGACGACCGACCCCATGCCCGCACCCGCCTGGCCCGCACGCAAGCCGCGGCTGTTGCTGGTGGACGACCAGCCGGTGCATTTGCAGGTGCTCTACCGCACCCTGGCGGCCGATCACCAGCTCTTCATGGCCACCAGCGGCGAGCAGGCGCTGCGCGTGGCGCGCGAGCAGCTGCCCGACCTTATCTTGTTGGACGTGGTCATGCCCGGCCAGGATGGTTTTGCCGTGCTGCAGCAACTGCGCGCCGATCGCGAGACGGCGGGCATTCCGGTCATGTTCGTGACCGCGCACAGTGGCGAAGATATCGAGACGCGCTGCCTGGAGGCGGGCGCGGTGGACTTCGTCCCCAAGCCGATCAACCCCAGCGTGGTGCGCGCGCGCGTGCGCACCCACCTGACGCTGAAATTCCAGTCCGACCTGCTGCGCTCGCTGGCGTTCGTCGATGGGCTCACCGGGGTGGCCAACCGCCGCCAGTTCGACGAGCGGCTGGCCACCGAATGGGCGCGCGCCCAGCGCTTGGGCAGCGCGCTTAGCCTGATCCTGGTCGATGTGGACCACTTCAAGGCCTACAACGATCACTACGGGCACCAGGCCGGCGACGAGGCGCTGCGGCGCGTGGCCGCTGCCTTGCGCGAACAGGCGCGGCGCGGCACCGACTTGGTGGCGCGCTACGGGGGCGAGGAGTTTGCCTGTCTGCTGCCCGACACCGACCTGGCCGACGCGCGGCACCTGGCCGAACACATGCTCGAGGCGGTGCGCCTGTTGGCGATTCCGCACCGCACGGGGGGGGCGTCCGGCGTGCTCAGCGCCAGCTTTGGCGTGGCCACGCGCGCCGGGCCGGCGCAGCCGGGCTGGCAGCCCGCGGCGCTGCTCGGGGCGGCCGATGCGCAGCTCTACGAGGCCAAGCGCCGTGGGCGGGCGCAGGTGTGCGCCGCCGCCCTTGGCGACACGGCCCAGGACTAACGCGGCTGCGGTGCGTCGGGGGCTTGGCCGGCCGCTTGGCGCAACCGCGCACGCGCGTGGGCCAGCCGCTGCTCCAAGTACGGTCCGTAAAAATCGGGCACCCCCATGCCCTCCAGCCGTTCGGCCAGCTCACGGCCGCGGTCGTCCACGAACAGCAGCGTGGGCGCCACGCCAATGCGCCAGGCGCGCGCCAGCTCGTAGCCGGTCGTGGTTTGACCGCGCCAATCAAGCAGCGGGGTGCGGCGGTCCAGCATGTCGATCTGCACGGCCTGCACCTCGCCCCGGCGCAGCATGGGCAGCAGGTGGCTGTTGCGCACGATGTCGCAAAACGCGCAGCCAGCCAGCGTGACCATGACCACCAGCGGCTCGCCGCGCGCCCGCGCGGCCTGCGCCGCGGCCTGCAGCGAGGCGGGTACCGGCAGCGCGTTGGGCATGCGGGAGGCAGGGGTATCCGGGCGGGCCATGGTGCGAAGAATGGTCGGGTGCTGGGCGGTGGCGCCACACGGCAACGTGGTGGCAGCGCCGTGGGGTACGATGCGTGCCATGGGATTGTGCCGCGCTTTCGTCCGTCGTGCTTGGCGCTGGGTTGGCCGTTCGGCTGCCGTGGCCGGGGTCGGTCTGGCGGCGCTGGGCGCGACCGGCTGTTCGCCCACGCTGGATTGGCGCACCGTGCGCTACGACGCCGCGCCGGTGGCGGTCACGCTGCCCTGCAAGCCCGAGCGGGGCGCGCGTGACCTGCCCCTGTTTGGGGTGCAGCACGCGCCGGTGACGCTGCACATGCTCAGCTGCGAGGCCGCGGGGCACACCTTTGCGGTGGCGGCAGCACGCCTGCCGGACGATGGCACCACGCCCGCGGCGCTGCAGCGCTGGGTGGACGACTGGCAGCGCGCCAACTGGGCCGCGCTGCAGGTGACGCCAGGGCCGACGGGTGCGCCGCCGGATTGGATGGCCGTGCCCTGCCGGGTGGCCGGCGCGACGTGGACGCGCTGCTGGCGCGGCCCCGGGCGCACACCCGCAGGCGCCAGCGTGCAGGCCCAGTTGCAATGGGCCAGCGACGGACGCTGGCTGGTGCAGTCCGCGCTCTACGGCCCGGGGCTGGCCGCCGACGCGCACGAGACGTACTTTGCCGGCATCACCTGGCGCTGATGGGCCGATAATTGCCGCTGTGAACGGCATCCTTGTCATCGCCCACGCGCCGCTGGCCTCGGCCCTGCGGCAGTGTGTGTTGCATGTCTTTCCGGATGCCGCCGGCATCATCGGCGCGCTGGACGTGCCGCCGAACCAGCCGCCTGAGGAGACCCTGGCCCAGGCGCAGCAGCTCATCGCCCGGCAGGGGCACACCGACACCCTGGTGCTGACCGACGTGTTCGGCGCCACGCCGTGCAACGTCGCCGCCCGGCTCATCGATGGCGTGCACACCCGCTTGGTCACCGGGGTCAACCTGCCCATGCTGCTGCGCGCCGTCACCTACCGGCACGAGCCCATCGACACCCTCGTCTCGCGTGCCACGCGGGGGGGCACCGAGGGTGTCATGCCGCTGTCGCCATCGGCCCCCCACAATACCCCCCCAGCCAGCCCGCCATGATCCAGCGCACCGTGACCATTTGCAACAAGCTCGGGTTGCACGCCCGTGCATCGGCCAAGCTCACCAAGCTGGCCGGGGGGTTCCAGTGCGACGTGTGGCTCAGCCGCAACGGTCGGCGCGTCAACGCCAAGAGCATCATGGGGGTGATGATGCTGGCCGCCGGCCTGGGCAGCGCGGTGGAGGTGGAAACCGACGGGCCCGATGAGGACGCCGCCATGCAGGCCATCGTCGCGCTGATCGAAGACAAGTTTGGGGAGGGGGAATGACGTTTACGTTGCACGGCCAGGCGGTCTCGCGCGGGGTGGCCATAGGCCGCGCGGTGCTGGTGGCGTCCAGCCGGCTGGACGTGGCGCACTACTTCATCGCGCCCGAGCAGGCGCAGGCCGAAGTGGCCCGCCTGCGCCACGCACGTGACACCGTGGCCGAGGAAATTCGGCGCCTGCAGCACGGCCTGGCCCACGACGAGATGGAGGCCCACACGGAGCTGGCGGCGCTCCTGGAGGTCCACCTGATGCTGCTGCAGGACGAGCACCTGCACGAAGGCGTCAAGCACTGGGTGCTGGAGCGCCACTACAACGCCGAGTGGGCGCTGACGGCGCAGCTCGAGCAGGTGGCCAAGCAGTTCGACGAAATGGCCGACCCCTACCTGCGCGAGCGCAAAGCCGATCTCGAGCAGCTGGTCGAGCGCATGCTGCGGGTGTTGCAGGGCGTGGCCTCGCCCGTGCCCAGCCCCGCGCCGGCCGAAGATGGCAAACCCGCGGATCCGCTGGTGCTGGTGGCGCACGACTTGGTGCCCGCCGACATGCTGCACTTCAAGCAGGGGGTGTTTGCCGGCTTCGTCACCGACGTGGGGGGCAAGACCAGCCACACCGCCATCGTCGCGCGCAGCCTGGACATCCCGGCGGTGGTGGGCGCGCGCAACGCCAGCCAGCTCGTGCAGCAGGACGATTGGGTCATCGTCGATGGCGATGCGGGCGTGCTCATCGTCAACCCCACGCCGATGGTGCTGGCCGAGTACGGCTACAAGCAGCGCCAGGGCGTGATCGAGCGCGAGCGGCTGGCGCGCATCAAAAATACGCCGGCGGTGACGCTCGATGGCGAGCGCATCGAGCTGCTGGCCAATATCGAGCAGCCCGAGGACACGCTACCGGCGCTGTCGGTGGGCGCGGTGGGCGTGGGGTTGTTTCGCACCGAATTTCTGTTCATGGGGCGCGGCGGCCGCCTGCCCGACGAAGACGAGCAGTACGATGCCTACCGCCGTGCCGTGGAGGGCATGCACGGCCTGCCGGTGACCATCCGCACCGTGGATGTGGGCGCGGACAAGCCGCTGGACCACCACCGCCGTGACGAGCACCTCAACCCCGCCCTGGGCCTGCGCGCCATCCGCTGGAGCCTGGCCGAGCCGGCCATGTTCCTCACCCAGCTGCGCGCCATCTTGCGCGCCGCGGCGCACGGCAAGGTCAACGTGCTCATTCCCATGGTGGCGCACCTGAGCGAAATCCGCCAGGTGCAGGCCATGCTGGCCAAGGCGCGCGAGCAGCTCGACCGCCGCGGCGCCGTCTACGGCCCGGTGCGCGTCGGCGCCATGATCGAGGTGCCCGCCGCCGCGCTGGCGGTGCGGCTGTTCGTGCGCCATTTCGACTTTTTGTCGATCGGCACCAACGACCTCATCCAGTACGCGCTGGCGATCGACCGCGTGGACGAGTCGGTGGCGCACCTGTACGACCCGCTGCATCCGGCCGTGCTGCGGCTGGTGGCCGACACCATCGCCGTGTGCCGCGAGGCCGGCAAGCCCGTCAGCGTCTGCGGCGAGATGGCCGGCGACGCCACCATGACGCGCTTGCTGTTGGGGCTGGGCCTGCGCAGTTTTTCCATGCACCCGACGCAAATCCTGCCCGTCAAACAGCAGGTGCTGCGCAGCGACACCCGCAAGCTGCGCGCCTGGGCGCAAAATGTCATCGCCAGCGATGAGCCGGCGCTGCTGCTGGCCGATTGAATCGTTGGGTTGGCGCTTGGGCGGGCGGTTACGCCGAACGGGCACGCTCAGCCGCCCACGCCCGCGGCGTGGGCCTGCTGGTCGGCGTGGTAGCTGCTGCGCACCAGCGGGCCCACCGCGGCGTGGGTAAAGCCCATGGCGTAGGCCTGTTCCTCGAACATCTTGAACGTGTCCGGGTGCACGTAGCGCCGCACCGGCAGGTGGTGGCTGCTTGGGGCCAGGTACTGACCGATCGTGAGCATGTCGATGCCGTGCGCGCGCATGTCGCGCATGACGTCGAGGATTTCCTCGTCCGTCTCGCCCAAACCGACCATCAGGCCGCTCTTGGTGGGCACGTGCGGAAAAAGCGCCTTGAACTTCTTGAGCAGGTTGAGGCTGAAGGCGTAATCCGACCCCGGGCGCGCCTGCTTGTACAGGCGCGGCACGGTCTCCAGGTTGTGGTTCATCACGTCGGGCGGCGCGGCTCTGAGGATGTCCAGCGCCCGGTCGTCGCGGCCGCGAAAGTCCGGCACCAGGATTTCGATGCGCGTCTGCGGCGAGAGCGCGCGCACGCGCTCGATGCACGCGACGAAGTGGCCCGCGCCGCCATCGCGCAGGTCGTCGCGGTCCACGCTGGTGATGACCACGTAGCGCAGCTTGAGCGCGGCGATGGTGCGCGCCAGGTTCTCCGGCTCGTCGGGGTCGAGCGGATCCGGGCGGCCGTGCCCGACGTCGCAAAACGGGCAGCGGCGGGTGCACTTGTCACCCATGATCATGAAGGTGGCCGTGCCTTTGCCGAAGCACTCGCCGATGTTGGGGCAGGAGGCTTCTTCGCACACCGTCACCAGCCGGTTGGCGCGCAGGATGTCCTTGATCTCGTAAAAGCGCGTGCCGGGGCTGCCGGCCTTGACGCGGATCCAATCGGGCTTTTTGAGCGCGGGCGCGGGCTCGACCTTGATCGGGATGCGCGCGGTCTTGGCGGCGCTTTTTTGTTTGGCGGTCGGGTCGTAGCCGGCGGCAGGGGCGGTGGTGTCGGGGGTCATCGGCGATCCTGTTGTGACAGGCGGGCGGCAGGCTCAGGTGCGGGGCGCAAGCAGCGCCACCAGTTGGCGCGCCAGCACGTCGCGCACCGCCGCCAGCGGTGCCTGCACGCCGATGGTAGCAAGGTCCACCGTGCGCAGGCCGGCGTAGCCGCAAGGGTTGATACGGGAAAAGGGGCTCAGGTCCATGGCGACGTTGAGCGCCACACCGTGGTAGGTGCAGTGCCGGTGCACCTTGATGCCCAGCGCACTGATTTTGCCCAGCCCCGCAAAGGGGTCGGCACCAGGGCGTGGGCCGACCAGCGCCGCGTGGGCAAACGGGTCGTCCAGGCGCACGTAAATGCCCGGCGCGCCCGCGACGCGGTGGCCGGTCACGCCCCAGGTGGCCAGCGTGCGGATGACGGCTTCTTCGAGCCGGTGCACGTATTCTTTGACGAAGTAGCCGCTGCGGCGCAAATCGATCAGCGGATACGCGACCACCTGGCCCGGGCCGTGGTACGTGACCTGGCCGCCGCGGTTGGTGGCCACCACCGGGATCGGTCCCGGGTCGAGCACGTGCTGCGCCTGCCCGGCCAGGCCCTGGGTGAAGACGGGCGGGTGCTCGCACAGCCACAGCTCATCGGGCGTGTCGGCGCTGCGCGCTTCGCTGAAGGCGCGCATGGCGCTGTAGGTGGCGGCATAGTCCGCCAGCCCCAGGTCGCGGACGATCACAGCACCACCCGCACCATGGGGTGGGTGGTCAGGGTGCGGTAGAGCTCGTCGAGCTGCTCGCGCGAGGTCACCGTCACCGTGATCGTCAGGCCCAGGTAGCGCCCACCGCGGCTGGGTCGCTGCTCGATGCTGGCGGCGTCGAACGCCGGATCGAACTGCCGCGCGATGTGCGCGATGGCACCGACGAAGCCGTCGGTGTGGTGGCCCATCACTTTGATGGGGAAGCGGCACGGGAAGTCGAGCAGGGCAGGCGCGCTGGACATGTCAAATGGGGATGGACGACTCGGGTTTGACCCTATAATAAGGGGCTTTGCCAGTGTAGCCAAAAGCTGCACCGGCGGCTCCAGCGTAAGCTTCAGAGCCACTTTGGCCGCTCGCTTGCCGTCAGGTCAGCGTCATTCGGTCTGTCGAAAATCGCAGGTTTGGCGGTGTCAGCCGATCACAGTGTCTCCCCCCATCCGCCGCAGCGCGGCCATGCAGCGCCGACGTCGGAGTGGGAGGATGAGTGGGCAGATGGGGGCGATGCGCTGCCGTTCAAGGCCCTGTCGCGCGAAGAGGCGCAGCGCTGGCGCGAACGGCATCCGGCGCCCTCCGTCTGGCGCGTGCTGGCGTGGCAGGCGGGGCTGACGGTGGCGGTGACGGCGCTGTCGGCCGTGCTGGTGGTGCTGTGGTGGCCGGGGCGGTGGGGCGTGGTGGCGTCGGTGGCCTATGGGGGCGTGTCGGTGCTGGTGCCGGCCGCCGTCATGGCGTGGGGGATGACCTCCAGTGCGCTGGCGCGCTGGTTGCGGGCGGCGGCTGCCGGGGTGCCTCGGGCGTCGCTGGTCGGTTGGTTGTGGTGGGAGGGGGTCAAGGTGGCGCTGGTGCTGGCCATGCTGGCGACCGCGCCGCGCTGGATCCCTGACCTGAGCTGGCTGGGCCTGGTGGTCGGGCTGGTGGTGGTTCTCAAGTCGTACTGGCTGGCGTGGATCGCGCGGCCGGCGGCGCGGGGGCCGATCGGTTTGTTCAAAAACGGGAATGGGATGACGAATGGCAGCTGAAGGACATGGACCGACTGCGGGTGAGTACATCCGCCATCACCTGACGCACCTGACCAATCACGGGGACAAGCAGTCCAGCATCGTCGATTTCTCCTACATCAACCTGGATTCGGTCGTCATCGCGGCCGTCCTGGGGTTGTTGGCGGTGTTCGTGCTGTGGCTGGGCGCGCGGCGGGCGACCGCGGGTGTGCCGGGGCGCTTCCAGGCCGCGGTCGAAATTTTGGTGGAGATGGTCGAAAACCAGGCCAAGAGCGTGATCCACAACGCGGCCAGCCGCAAGGTCATCGCCCCCATGGCGCTGACCGTGTTCGTGTGGATTTTCTTCATGAACTTCATGGACATGCTGCCGGTGGACCTGTTGCCCAAGATGTGGGAAGGGATCTACGCGTCCATGGGGCATGACCCGCACCACGCGTACCTGCGCGTCGTGCCGACCGCCGACCTGTCCACCACCCTGGGCTTGTCGACCTCGGTGCTGCTGATGTGCCTGTACTACAACATCAAGATCAAGGGCCTGGGTGGCTGGGCGCACGAACTGGTGACGGCACCCTTTGGCACCAGCAAGAACCCGTTCTGGGCGCTGCTGCTGGGTGTGGTGAACTTCCTGATGCAAATGATCGAGTTCGTGGCGAAGACCGTCTCCCACGGCATGCGGTTGTTTGGCAACATGTTCGCGGGTGAGCTGGTGTTCATGCTGATTGCGCTGCTCGGCGGCTACGCTGCGCTGTCCTTCAGCGGTGGCTTGCTCTTCGTCGGACATCTGATCGCCGGCACGGTGTGGACGCTGTTCCACATCCTGGTGATCACCCTGCAGGCGTTCATTTTCATGATGCTGGCCCTGATCTACCTGGGGCAGGCACATGATGCGCACTGAGTTCGTTTCCCCCTAAACCTTCCTCTCAACCTCAAAAGGAACCATCATGGAAAACATTCTGGGTCTCGTTGCTCTGGCTTGCGGCATCATCGTCGGTCTGGGTGCCATTGGCGCGTCGATCGGCATCGCCCTCATGGGTGGCAAGTTCCTCGAGTCCTCCGCTCGTCAGCCCGAGCTGATGAACGACCTGCAGACCAAGATGTTCATTCTGGCTGGTCTGATCGACGCGGCCTTCCTGATCGGCGTGGCCATCGCGCTGCTGTTCGCGTTCGCCAACCCCTTCGCGATCTGATCGTCCTGCGGTGAGGAAGGGTGCGCCCGGGGCAGTCCCGGGCGCACGCCGATCGAACCCGGCAACCTCTCGCTCCACTCCCCTCCGCACACATTCAGAAAGGCGTTGCGATGAACATCAATGCAACCCTCTTTGCGCAGGCCATCGTCTTCGCGATCCTGGTGTGGTTCACGATGAAGTTCGTGTGGCCGCCGATCGCCAAGGCGCTGGATGAGCGTGCGCACAAGATTTCCGAAGGTCTGGCCGCCGCCGAAAAGGCCAAGACCGAGTTGGCCATTGCCAACAAGCGCGTCGAGGATGCGCTGGTGCAATCGCGCAACGAGTCGGCCGCGCGGCTGGCCGATGCCGAGCGCCGCGCCCACGCCATCGTCGAAGAAGCCAAGGCGCGCGCCGCAGAGGAAGCCGCCAAGATCATCGCCGCCGCCAAGGCCGAGGCCGAGCAGCAGGCCGTGCAGGCGCGCGAGGCGCTGCGCGAGCAGGTGGCGGTGCTGGCCGTCAAGGGCGCCGAGCAGATTCTGCGCCGTGAGGTCGACGCCGGCGTGCACGCCGAGCTGCTGCAGCGGCTCAAGACCGAACTCTGAATCCCGAACCGCGCGTCCGAAGGTTGAACCATGGCCGAACTAGCCACCATTGCACGACCCTACGCCGAAGCGCTGTTCAAGGCCGCTGGCGCCCAGGCGGCTGACGCCTGCGTTTGGCTCGACGAGCTGGCCGTGATCGCGTCGCAGGATCCCCTGCAGGCCTTTGCGGCGGACCCCAAGGTCCGTGCCGAACAGGTGTTCGACGTCATTGTCGGCATCATGAAGGCGTCGCTGCCGGACATCGGCCGCAATTTCCTGCGCACCGTCATCGACAACGACCGCGTGGCCGCGTTGCCCGAGATCGCGCGCCAGTTCCGTGAGCGGGTCAACGCGCAGCGCGGTGTGGCAGACGCCACCGTCGAGAGCGCGTTCCCGATCGACGACGGCCAGCTCCAGGAGCTCCAGGGCGTCCTCGAAAAGCGCTTCGGTCGTCAGCTGCGCCTGCAGGTGCAGCTGCGCCCCGAACTGATTGGCGGCGTGCGCGTGGTGGTGGGCGATGAGGTGCTGGACACCTCCGTCAAAGCCCGTCTGGAACAAATGCGTGTGGCGCTGACGGCCTGACGGCTGGCCCAACGCCCTGTCGAACCCCCGAAAAGGAAAGCGTCATGCAACTCAATCCCGCTGAAATCTCCGAACTGATCAAGTCCCGCATCGAGGGGCTGGCCCCGTCGGCCGACGTGCGCAACCAGGGCACCGTCGTGTCCGTGACCGACGGGATCGTGCGCATCCACGGTCTGTCGGATGCGATGCAAGGCGAAATGCTCGAATTCCCCGCGGGCAAGGACGGTCAGCCCACTTTCGGCCTGGCGCTCAACCTCGAGCGCGACTCGGTCGGCGCGGTGATCCTGGGCGAGTACGAGCACATCTCCGAAGGCGACACCGTCAAGTGCACGGGCCGCATTCTGGAAGTGCCCGTGGGGCCCGAGCTGATTGGCCGTGTGGTCGATGCGCTGGGCCGCCCCATCGACGGCAAGGGCCCGATCAACGCCAAGCTGACCGACGTGGTCGAAAAGGTGGCCCCGGGCGTGATCGCGCGCAAGAGCGTGGACCAGCCGGTGCAGACCGGCCTCAAGGCGATCGACTCGATGGTGCCGATCGGCCGTGGCCAGCGTGAGCTCATCATCGGTGACCGCCAGACCGGCAAGACCGCGGTGGCCATCGACACCATCATCAACCAAAAGGGCCAGAACATGGTCTGTATCTACGTCGCCATCGGCCAGAAGGCGTCGTCGATCAAGAGCGTGGTGCGGGCACTGGAACAGCACGGGGCGATGGACTACACCATCGTCGTGGCGGCTTCCGCGTCGGAGTCGGCGGCGATGCAGTTCCTGGCGCCGTACTCGGGTTGCACGATGGGCGAATACTTCCGCGACCGCGGCCAGGACGCCCTGATCATTTACGACGACCTGTCCAAGCAGGCCGTGGCGTACCGCCAGGTCTCGCTGCTGCTGCGCCGTCCGCCGGGGCGTGAGGCCTTCCCGGGCGACATTTTCTACCTGCACAGCCGCCTGCTGGAGCGCGCCGCGCGGGTCAACGCCGACTACGTCGAGAAGTTCACCAACGGCGAGGTCAAGGGCAAGACCGGGTCGCTCACCGCGCTGCCGATCATCGAAACGCAGGCCGGCGACGTCTCCGCCTTCGTGCCGACCAACGTGATCTCGATCACCGACGGCCAGATCTTCCTGGAAACCAACCTGTTCAACGCCGGTATCCGTCCCGCGATCAACGCCGGTATCTCGGTGTCGCGCGTCGGTGGTGCGGCGCAAACCAAGCTGATCAAGAGCCTGTCGGGCGGCATCCGGACCGACCTGGCGCAGTACCGCGAGCTGGCGGCGTTTGCGCAGTTTGCCTCCGACCTCGATGAGGCCACCCGCAAGCAGCTCGACCGCGGTGCCCGCGTGACCGAGCTGCTCAAGCAGCCCCAGTACAGCCCGCTGCCCATCAGCCTGATGGCCGCGTCGCTCTACGCCGCCAACAAGGGCTACCTGGACGACATCGACGTCAAGAAGGTGTTGCCGTTCGAGGCCGGGTTGCACGCCTACCTCAAGGACAAGCACGCGGCGCTGCTGGACAAGCTCGAGACGCAAAAGGCCATGGACAAGGACGCCGAGGCCGAGCTCGACGCTGCCATCCGCGCCTTCAAGCAGACCGGCACCTACTGATCGGCCCGGCAGCGGACCGTTTCAAGGAGCAGCTATGGCAGCAGGCAAGGAAATACGCGGCAAGATCAAGTCGGTGGAAAACACCAAGAAGATCACCAAGGCCATGGAGATGGTCGCCGCCTCCAAGATGCGCAAGGCGCAAGAGCGCATGCGCACGGCCCGCCCGTACAGCGAGAAGGTGCGCCAAATCGCGGCGAACCTGAGCCGGGCCAACCCGGAGTACGTGCACCCCTTCATGGTCGAGCACCCCGACGCCACCGTCAGCGGGATGATCGTGGTGACCACCGACAAGGGCCTGTGCGGCGGCCTCAACACCAACCTGCTGCGCGCGGTGACCAACCAGTTCCGCGAGCTGCAGTCCAAGGGCCAGACCGCCCAGGTGGTGGCCATCGGCAACAAGGGCCTCGGGTTCATGAACCGCATCGGCGCGCAGGTCGTCTCGCACGTCACCGGGCTGGGCGACACGCCGCACCTGGAGCGTCTGATCGGTCCGGTCAAGGTGCTGCTCGACGCCTACGCCCAGGGCAAGCTCAACGCGGTCTACCTGTGCTACACCAAATTCATCAACACGATGAAACAAGAGCCGGTGGTGCAGCAGCTGCTGCCGCTGTCGGCGCAGGACTTGCAGCAGGGTGACACGGGCTACGACTGGGACTACATCTACGAGCCCGACGCCCCCACCGTCATCGACGAGCTGCTGGTGCGCTATGTGGAGTCGCAGGTCTACCAGGCGGTGGCCGAGAACATGGCGTCGGAGCAATCGGCGCGCATGGTGGCCATGAAGGCCGCCACCGACAACGCCGGCAACCTGATCAACGAGCTCAAGCTGGTCTACAACAAGACCCGTCAGGCCAGCATCACCAAGGAGCTGTCCGAAATCGTCGCCGGCGCTGCGGCGGTTTGATGTCGCCGGGTTCTCGTCTCTCTCATCTCGACAAGGTTTCAATCATGGCTCAAGTTCAAGGCAAGATCGTTCAGTGCATCGGCGCCGTGGTGGACGTGGAATTCCCGCGCGACCAGATGCCCAAGGTGTATGACGCGCTGAAGATGGAGGGCTCGCCCCTGACGCTGGAAGTGCAGCAACAGCTCGGCGACGGCGTGGTGCGCACCATCGCGCTGGGCTCCTCCGACGGCCTGCGTCGCGGCATGACCGTCTACAACACCAACGCGCCCATCACCGTGCCGGTGGGCAAGGCGACGCTGGGTCGCATCATGGACGTGCTGGGCAACCCCATCGACGAGCGCGGCCCGATCGACCAGTCGCTGACCAGCTCGATCCACCGCAAGGCGCCCGCCTACGACGAGCTCTCGCCCTCGACCGAACTGCTCGAGACCGGCATCAAGGTGATCGACCTGATTTGCCCCTTCGCCAAGGGCGGCAAGGTCGGTCTGTTCGGCGGCGCCGGCGTGGGCAAGACCGTCAACATGATGGAGCTCATCAACAACATCGCCAAGGCGCACTCGGGTCTGTCGGTGTTCGCGGGCGTGGGTGAGCGCACCCGTGAGGGCAACGACTTCTACCACGAGATGATGGAGTCCAAGGTGGTCGTGGCCGACAACCTGGGCGAGTCCAAGGTGGCCATGGTGTACGGCCAGATGAACGAGCCTCCGGGCAACCGTCTGCGCGTGGCGCTCACGGGCCTGACGATTGCCGAGTCGTTCCGCGACGAAGGCCGCGACGTGCTGTTCTTCGTGGACAACATCTACCGCTACACCCTGGCCGGTACCGAGGTGTCCGCGCTGCTGGGCCGCATGCCCTCTGCCGTGGGCTACCAGCCGACGCTGGCCGAGGAAATGGGCAAGCTGCAAGAGCGCATCACCTCGACCAAGGTGGGCTCGATCACCTCGATCCAGGCCGTGTACGTGCCCGCGGACGACCTGACCGACCCGTCGCCGGCCACCACCTTCGCCCACTTGGACGCGACCGTCGTGTTGTCGCGTGACATCGCGGCGCTGGGTATTTACCCCGCGGTGGACCCGCTGGATTCCACCAGCCGCCAAGTCGACCCCAACATCGTTGGCGAAGAACACTACAACACCACCCGCGCCGTGCAGGCCGTCCTGCAGCGCTACAAGGAGCTGCGCGACATCATCGCGATTCTGGGTATGGACGAACTGTCGCCGGAAGACAAGCTGGCGGTGGCGCGCGCGCGCAAAATCCAGCGCTTCCTGTCGCAGCCGTTCCACGTCGCCGAGGTGTTCACCGGCCAGCCGGGCAAGTACGTCCCGCTGAAGGAGACCATCCGCGGCTTCAAGATGATCGTCAATGGCGAATGCGACCACCTGCCCGAGCAGGCCTTCTACATGGTCGGCACCATCGACGACGCGTTCGAGAAGGCCAAGAAGCTGGCGGGTTGATGGGCCATGCCGGCCGTGCTGCGGGCCCGCGCCTGGTGCGGGCCACGACAGCGCAGCGGCAAGGCTGGCTTGGCGCCGTGCGCCCCGACCGCCCGCCTAGCGCAAAGGAGTTCTTGAGATGAATACGATTCAAGTCGAGGTCGTGAGCGCCGAAGAGTCCATCTTCAGCGGTCCCGCCAAATTCGTGGCCCTGCCGGGCGAGGCGGGCGAGCTCGGCATTCTGCCGGGGCACGTGCCGCTGATCACCCGCATCAAGCCGGGTGCGGTGCGCATCGAAAAAGCCGACGGCGAAGAGGAGTTCGTGTTCGTGGCCGGTGGCATCCTCGAGGTGCAGCCCAAGGTCGTCACCGTGCTGTCCGACACCGCGATCCGCGGCAAGGACCTGGACGAAGCCAAGGCCAGCGAAGCGCGCAAGGCGGCCGAAGAGGCGCTCAAAAACGCCAAGAGCGACGTGGATTTGGCCAAGGCCCAGTCCGAGCTGGCCATCATGGCCGCGCAGATCGCGGCGCTGCGGCGGTTCCGCCAGAAGCGCTGACCCGCGCCCGCCTCGGTGGCGGCTTGGTGTGCCGCGATGCGCCATCCGCCACGTGTTGCCCACAACACCGCCCCCGGGGGCGGTGTTGTCGTTTCTGCGTCATCGTGCCCGTTGGACATGACGGCGTGGCCGCGCCCGCCCTTCTGGCAGTGGGAGGGGCACCTGCAGACCATCGGCGCGGCGCTGTGGGCGCGGCGCACGGTGCCTACTGGCCAGAGCCGCCCTGTCGCGCCCCTGTGGCAGCGTGAGCGGTGGGACACGCCCGATGGCGACTTCGTCGATGTCGATACCATCGTGCCGCCGAACGCGCGCGCCCTGGTGGTGCTGTTTCATGGGCTGGAAGGCTCCTCGGCCAGCCATTACGCGCAGGCCTTTGCCGCCGAGGCGCAGCGCCGCGGTTGGGCGATGGCCGTGCCGCATTTTCGTGGCTGCTCGGGCGAGCCCAACCGTGCGCCACGGGCCTACCACTCGGGCGACCATGCCGAGGTGGACTGGATGCTGATGCGCGTGGCGCAGCGCTGGCCCGCGTGGCCGCGCGTGGCGGTGGGGGTGTCGTTGGGCGGCAATGCGCTGTTGCGCTGGCTGCAAGAGGCTGGCAGTCACGCCGCGGTGACCGTGGCGGCCGCAGCGGCGATCTCGGCGCCGCTAGACCTCATGGCCGCGGGGGCGGCGATCGATCGGGGGCTGAATCGCGTCCTGTATGCCCGCATGTTTTTGCGTACCATGCGGCGCAAGGCGCGCGAGAAGTGGGCGCAATACCCCGGGCTGTTCGACCTGCAGCGGGTGCTGGCGGCGCGCACGCTGCGCGCCTTTGACGATGCCTTCACGGCACCGCTGCACGGCTTTGCCGGGGTGGACGATTACTGGCGGCGCGCCTCGAGCAAGCCGCATCTGCGCGCCATCCGGGTGCCGACCTTGGTGCTCAACGCGCGCAACGATCCCTTCGTCCCCGCGACCAGCCTGCCCGTCGCCGGCGAGGTGGGTGACTGGGTGCAGCTGTGGCAACCCGAGCGCGGTGGCCACGTCGGCTTTGCCCAGGCGGCGACGCGCTGGGACTGGCGTGGTGAGGTGGGCGCTTTGCCGCGGCGGGTGCTGCCCTGGCTGGCGCGCGCCGCGGGTTGGGCCGACGGTGCCACAATGGACGCCTGAGACGACAGGGCTGGTGCAGATGGACGACATCGTCAAAGCCGCGATGGCCAAATGGCCCAACGTGCCCGACTGCTATGGCTGGCTGGGGTTGGATGCCCGTGGGCGTTGGTGGATGCGCGACGAGCGCGCCCAGGCCGCAGGCCCGTTTGCGGGGCCCCAGGCCACCCCGGCCAGCCAGGGTACCGAGCTCAAACACGAAAAACTCATCGCCTTCATCGGGCGCAATTACGCCGTCGACGAGCAGGGGCGGTGGTTTTTTCAAAACGGGCCGCAGCGCGTGTACGTGGAATTGGAGCTGACGCCATGGGTCTGGCGGCTGATGCCCGATGGCGCGGTGTGCAGCCACACCGGCGTGGCGGTGACGCCGGGCGCGGCCTGGCTGGATGAGGCCGGGCGACTGTATCTGGACAGCGCCATGGGCCTGGGCGTGGTGCACAGCCAGGACATGCACCTGGCCGCAGAAGCGGTGGAAGCCGGGCGTTGGTTGCCCCAGCCGTGCATGGCCGCGGAGTTGCCGCAGCGCTACGGTTATGAGCTCAGCCCAGCCGCCTGGCGGCGCGCCAGCGCGTCGAGTGCGAGCAAATAGCCGTCGGCGCCCAAGCCGATGATACTGCCCGCGGCAACCGGCGCGATCCACGAGTGGTGCCGAAACGCCTCGCGCGCGTGCACATTGGACATGTGCACCTCGATCACGGGCATGGGGGCCACACCCTTGATGGCATCGTGCAGCGCAATGGATGTGTGGGTGTAGGCGCCAGGGTTGAAGACCACCCCCAACGCCTCGCCCTGGCGGTGCAGTGCCCCCCACGCGTGCAAATGATCGAGCAGCACACCCTCGTGGTTGCTTTGGGCGCACTCCACGGTGAGGCCCAGCGCGCTACCGTGTGCGCGGCAGCGCGCTTCGAGCGCGGCCAGTGTGTCCGCGCCGTAAATGCCAGGCTCGCGCGTGCCCAGCAAGTTCAAGTTGGGTCCGTTGAGGATGAGGACGCGCATGGAAACGGTGCCGATGCCGCGCAGCCAGCGCCACGCGTGGCGCGCGATTTACTTGCCTTGTTCGGCCGGCGCTTGCGGCTCCGGGAAGTTGGCACCACCCTGGTTGGCCATGTAGGCGACCGCGCGCGCAATTTCCAGATCGCGGAAGGCGCCACCCCCTTGGGCACCCATGGCCCCCTTGCCCTTGAGGGCAGAATTCAGCAGCGTGTCAAACCCCTGCGAAATGCGCGGGGCCCACGCCGCTTTGTCGCCAAACTTGGGGGCGCCGACCAACCCGGCGGCGTGGCAGGCCGCGCACTGCGCCGCGTACACGTCCGCGCCACTCGCCAAGGGGCGGTTGGCGTCGCGGATTTCCACGGTGCCGACTTTTTGGATCCGCTGCGCCGTGGCCAGCTCCGGGTTGACCGCGCCAGCCTGGGGCTTGTCCGCCTTGGTGACGTAAAACACCAGACCGATGATCAAAAACACGGGGACAACGAAGGCGAAAAACGCCGTCCACCACAGTTGCTTCGGGGTCTTGATCGGGCCGGTGTGGCTGTCGTGGGCATGCTCGCTCATGGTGTCCCTTCGAAGGCGTGAAGCAGAGAACGATGGGGCAACCCGCGCATCCGCGGCAAACGCGCGCGGGGCCTAACCTATCGATTATATCGGGAGGCCCGCGCGCGCCGCGCCGTGGGCGGGTGATAGAATGCCCACCTTGGACTGCGGCTGTAGCTCAGTGGATAGAGTGTCGGCCTCCGAAGCCTATGGTCAGCTTCATCGGGTGCGATAATTTGACCATAGGCCTTGTGCCCAACAGCGGCTGTAGCTCAGTGGATAGAGTGTTGGCCTCCGAAGCCAAAGGTCGTGGGTTCGATCCCCGCCAGCCGCGCCAAATCAAGCACTTACGTGAACGTGTGGCACTGAACCGGCTATCCGCACGCCGGTTCGGCCAGTCACCGTTGTAAAAAACACCCGAAAGCTCCATAGGCAGACTTATGGTCTGCCCCGCGCGCCTCGTTTGGCTGTGGCCCAACCATGGCCCACGTGTGGCCCATGGGTTTTCTGCCCGTCCCCGGTTTTGACCACAAGTCCCGTGGCCCAGGTTTTCACGGGCGTCTGCACTGTGCAAGCTGTGTGAACCGCCCCGGGAATCGAGGAGGCTGTTGGGTTTAAGTTGACGCCTGCATCGAGGTGTCGCTGACGGCGAGTTGCCGCCAGTAGTCAGCCTGCAGCTTCTGCCGGCGGGATGCCCCCAATCGGCGTGAGCAGTCGGGTGTGGTTGAACCAGTGCACCCCTTGCAGGGTGGCCATTTCCACGGATTCCCGCGTCTTCCAGGGTCCCCGGCGGTGAATCAGCTCGGCCTTGTGCAGCCCGTTGATGGTCTCGGCCAGTGCGTTGTCGCGAAACTCCGTTTTCATAGCTGTGGCCCCGGCTGCCGACCGAGGGTTGGATGCTGGCCTTGGCCAGTCGCTCGGTGTAGCGAATGCAGAGGTATTGCGAGCCCCTGTCACTGTGATGGACCAAGGCGTTGGCAGCGGGTCGCCGCTCATAGAGCGCTTGCTCCAGCGCATCGAGCACCAAGTCGGTCTGCATGGTGCGACTGACCCGCCAGCCCACGATGCGCCGGGCGTACACGTCGATGACGAAGGCCACGTAGAGCCAGCCCTGCCACGTGCTGACGTAGGTGAAGTCCGACACCCACAACTCGTTGGGCCGACTGGCGTGAAAGACCCGGTTGACACGCTCCAGCGGGCACGGCGCTGCCTTGTCGGGCACCGTGGTGCGCACCGTCTTGCCACGGCGTGCTCCCTGCAGTCCCATGACACGCATCAGGCGCTCGACCGTGCAGCGCGCGACCTCGATGCCCTCGCGGTGGAGTTGCAGCCAGACCTTGTCGGCACCGTAGACCTGCCAGTTGGCGTGCCACACGCGCTGGATGTCGGCCATCAGGGCCTCATCGCGCTCAGGCCCGCTGGCTGCGCAGTTGCGGCTGCCGCCTGCGGGCGGCATGGCGTCGGTAGCACGACGGGGCCATCTGCACCACGCGGCAGATGGGCTCGACCCCGTACAGATGGCGGTGCTGGTCGACCAAGCGCTTCAGTTCTTCAAACGGCGGTCGAGCTCCGCCTGGGCGAAAAACGCGCTGGCAGCCTTGAGGATGTCGTTGGCCCAGCGCAGTTCTCGGTTGTCGCGTTGCAGTTGCCGCAGTCGCTCGCGCTCGCCGCTGGTCAGTCCCTCGCGCTGGCCGGCGTCGACTTCCTGGCGCTTGACCCATTCGAGCAGCGTCTGCGGCACGCAGCCAATCTTGGGCGCAATCGACTCCACCGCCGCCCACAGCGAGGGGTACTCGCCCCGGTGCTCTTGCACCATGCGCACGGCGCGCTCGCGTACCTCGGGTGAGAACTTCGATGCCTTGTTCATGGCTCCATCTTCTCAAGCGTTGGAGCCTCCTCAAAACCCGGGGCGGTTCACAAAGGCGAGGACAGGATTTTTTATGAACGCGCGTCAGTTCTGCTCCAGCACAGCGACATTGCAGGTATCCGGCGCCAAGGCGCTGCGGCGGTGGCGATTGACGCGCCCTGCGGTCTGGATGATGGAGTGCATGCTGGAGGGCTCGATGATGGTGTTTGGTTGACCCCGCGAACCCGCCCTTACTGTGATGCATCGGAATAGATCGGGACTGTGCGGGATGCAGCGGGTCAAGCGCCCAGCAGCCGGCGCGCCAGCACCGACTGCATGTCACGCCGGCCATCGACGATCAGGTAGATCACGACCCGGCTGCCCAGGATGCGATAGATCACCCGGTAGGGCTTGAATGCCGTCTGGCGGTAGTCCTTGATGCCCAGCGCGACGAGTTCCTTGGGATAGCTGCCGCGCTCAGGAAACTGGGCGAGCCCCTCCACGACTTCCATCAAGCGGTCGAGAACGTGGTTGGCGTTGGCCACACTGTCGAACTCGGCGATGTAATCGTAGAGCGCTTCCAGGTCCTGCTCTGCACCCTCCGTGAGCAGGACCTCGTAACGCGTCGGCCTGCCAGCCATCAGGTCGTGGCCCGCCTCGCGCGCAGGCGCGCCACCACGTCGGCAACTGGCTTGATCCGGCCCGCCTCCACGTCCTGCTGCCCGAGCGCCAGGATCTTCAGCATAGCTAAGGTCTCCTGTGTTTCCTCGAAGGACGCAACGTCCTGCAGCACGGCCTTGGCTTCCCCGTTCTGCGTGATGACCAAGGGCTCCCGGTTTTCGGCCAGGTAGGTCAGCACCTCGGCGGCATTGGCTTTGAGGTAACTGATGGGCTTGACTTGGGATGAGTAGCGCACGGACCTGCTCCTTCAATCGAACAGGACTGAATATAGTCTTTAATTGGTCCTCTCACAACCCGCTGTATTCGTCCAGTACCTTTGGCACTCGGGGTGATGGGTGAGGAGCCATGGTATTGGGGGGAGCAGGCCCAGGCGATGGTGGGGGATGAGGGTGTTGTAGGCGACGAGTCAGTCGGCGAGTTTTGGGTTGAACAAGGCGAGGTCGGTAAAGAGCAGCTCCTCGTGCCAGTCGATGAACTGCTCCTGGACGGTGCGGCCGAAGCGCTCGGCATGGGCGTTCATCTTGGGGCGCTTGGGGTAGGTCCAGTAGTGGGTCAGGCCAAGGCGTGCGAGGGTTTGGTCGAAGGCGCCCTTGAACTCGGAGCCGTTGTCGGAGAGAAACAGCCGTTTGCGCGACGTATCCGCAGCAAGCCCTTGCACGAGGGCTTGGGCCACCTGCGCGCTGTGGCGGGCATGCTGGCTGGGAAGCGCCACGGCAAAGGCCGTGGCCGAGACAGGATCGATGGCGGTGAGCACATAGCGGCGCACGCCATCGCGGATGCGCTCGATGGTGTCCACAGCCCACAGGGTCAGCGGTGCAGCCTTGAGGTCTTGGGGTTTGCGCGCCTTGCGCGCGCAGCGCACGGGCTTGGGGCGGCCGCGCGCATCGAGCCGCTGGGGCACAAGGCGCATCTTGTCCGGCGCGCGGGAGATGATGCGGCCGATGGTGGACACCGACGGCAGGGCGATGCCCTGCGCGGCACACCAGGGGGCAAGCAAAACGTGGCGTTTTTCCTTGCCCAGGTTGGGGTAGAGCGTGCGCAGCCGCCGGATTTCGGTCACGAGCCGCGGGTCGGTTTGGGGCGTGCGCCGGCGCCTGGGCGCTGAGCAGCGGCGCGCAAGCGCTGCTGGGTTGCCCCCAGCGTTCTTGAGCGCCCTCTTCCAGCGCTAGAGGGTTGTGCGCGACACCCCGAAGGCACCGACCGTGGCGGCTAGGTGTCGCATCCCGGACGATCATATACTACCCTCGCGCCACGGCTACCTGCTCGCGCGCAGCGTTCTGGCTGAGCTTTTGGGCCCGCGCCGCAGCCGCAAGGCCGTCTGATACCGGGAGAGCCACGCATGATCACACGACGGCACAAGTGCGCCCGCACCACACCGCGCGTGCGCGCCGAAATCGCCGCCAGCAACGACTCCGTTGCCACGCTGGCACAGCGCTATGGCGTGTCGCCCGCGACGATACTCAAGTGGAGGCACCGCACCGACTTCGAGGACCGTCCCCACACGGCACATCGGCTTCAGACGACGCTCACACCCGCACAGGAGAAGATCGTCGTGGAGTTGCGCAAGACCTTGTGGCTCTCGCTGGATGACTTGTTGGCTGTCACACGCGAGTTCATCAACCCCGATGTGTCGCGCTCGGGGCTGGATCGCTGCTTGCGCCGCCATGGCGTGAGCAACCTCAAGGCGCTGCGACCGCAAGCGAGCAAGCCGGCTCACAGCCCGTTTGCGGCCTATGAGCCGGGCTTTGTGCACATCGATGTCAAGGTCCTGCCCCCGATGGCCGATGAGAAGAAGCGCCGCTACCTGTTCGTGGCCATCGACCGCGCCACGCGCTGGGTGTTCGTGCAGGTCAAGCCCGCCAAGAGCGCGCGTGCGGCACGGGCGTTTGTGGCTGCCCTCGTTCGTGCCTGCCCCATCCGGATCCGCACCATCCTCACCGACAACGGCAAAGCGTTCACGGACCGCTTCGTCACCAGCGGCGAGCGCACGCCCAGCGGGCAACACGTCTTGGATGCGCTGTGCGCGGCCCTGGGCACCGAGCATCGGCTCACCCGGGTGCGTCGGCCCCAGACCAACGGGATGGTGGAGCGCTTCAACGGCCGCATCGAAGAAGTGCTGCGAAGCCACCACTTCATCAGCGGCGAGGACTTGCAGCGCACCTTGCTGCGCTACGCTTGGCTGTACAACCACCATCTGCCCCAAGCGGCGCTCAACGCCCGCACGCCCATGCAAGCCATGAAGGAATGGCATCGCACGCATCCTCATCTGTTTCACAAAAGGCCATAGGATCGGCCGGGACTTGACAGTTAGGCCTCTGGTTGGGCGCGGTCGTTGTTTGCCTGTATTTCAGTGCGGGCCTTCCTGCCTTGGGTTCTTGAAGCGCCACCACGGCAGCTCGGCGCGCAGGCTGAGCACCTCGCCGCTGCGCCACGGCGCGTAGCCGGCCCATTGGGCCAGTTGCGCCTGCCAGGCGGGGGTGGCGAGCATCGCGCGCAGGGCGCGCACGGCAGGGTGCTCGAGCGCCGATTGCAGGCAGACAAGGTAATAGTGCTCGTCTGCCAGGGGCACAAAGCCCAGGCCGCGCGCACGGGCGGCGGCCTCGATGCCAAGTGCCGCGTCCGCATCGCCGGCGGCGACCACCTCGGCCACCGCACTGTGGCTGGTTTCGGCGCGGGGCAGGGCGGCCAGCGCGTCCTCGGGCAAACCCTCGGCGGCCAGCAGCTCGTGCAGCAGCACGCGCGTGCCTGAGCCGATGCTGCGCAGCACGAAGCGCGCCTGGCGCGCGGCGGCGTCGCGCAGGCTGGTCAGCCGCAACGGGTTGCCCGGCGCGACGATGAGGCCCTGGGTGCGGCGCGCAAAGCCGATCAGTTTGTGCCGCCCCGGCCGCAAGCGGTTGCGGTAGGCGCGCGCGCTGATGCTGTCGCGCGGCGCCTGTGGCCGCACGTGAAAGCCGGCCATGATGCAGCGGCCTTCGTTGAGTCCGGCGATGGCGTCGACGCTGCCGGTAAAGCGCAGGTCCAGATGCAGGCCGGCGTGGCGCGCCGCGTGGGCGCGCAGCGCCACGAGGGCGTCGTCGTGGCTGGCGTGCAGCGCCAGCCATTGAACGTTTGGATCGAAGGCGGCGGCAAACGCGTGTTCCAGCTCGGCGCGCAGCGCTTCGATCTGCGGCGCCAGCCGCGCCTGGGCTTGGCGCTCGGCCCACATCAGTTTCGCGCCGAATGGCGACAGGCGTGCGTGCTGTCCTTTCTCCCAAACGATGAGCGCCTGCCCCAGCTCCTGCTCCCAGCGCTTGAGTGCGCCCCAGACGTGGCGGTACGACAAACCGAGCGCGCGCGCTGCCGCCGAGATCGAGCCGTGTGCATCCACGGCGCGCAGCAGGTCGAACAACGGATGGCGCAGCAACGCCTCGCGGGCGTCGCGCCGCAAGGTGTAGTGGAGTTCAACCCTATGCACGGCAAAACATATCGCAGGAATGGGAACAGACGCCTACGATACCCGAGCCGTGACAACCGACCCTCTGCTGCCCCATGTCGACCATCTCTGAAAGCGCCGCCACGGCGCTGGCCTTGATCGTCTCTGGCGACGCCGAGCTATGGGCGGTGGTGGGCCGCTCGCTGGCGGTGAGCGCGAGCGCCTGCCTCATCGCCGGCGCCATCGGCCTGCCGGCCGGTGCGTGGCTGGCGGTGACCCGCTTTCGCGGCCGTGAAGCGGTGCTGACACTGCTCAACACCGCGCTGGCCATGCCGTCTGTCGTCGTGGGGCTGCTGGTTTACCTGCTGCTGTCGCGCAGCGGTCCGCTGGGGTTTTTGGGCTGGCTGTTCAGTTTCAAGGCCATGGTGCTGGCGCAGGCGGTGTTGGTGCTTCCGGTGGTGACGGCGCTGACCCGCCAGGCGGTGGAGGAGGTCGAGCGCACCCACGGCGAGCAGCTGCGCTCGCTGGGCGCACGCACCGCGTTGCGCGGGGCGCTGCTGGCGTGGGATGAACGCTACGCGCTGCTCACCGTCGGGATCGTTGCGTTTGGCCGTGCCATCTCGGAGGTGGGGGCGGTGATGATCGTGGGCGGCAACATCGAGGGCTACACCCGCGTCATGACCACGGCCATTGCCTTGGAAACCAGCAAGGGAGATCTGCCGCTGGCGCTGGCGCTGGGGCTGATTTTGCTGGCGGTGGTGTTGTGGCTCCACGCGCTGGTGGCGGTGTTGCGGCGCTGGCGTGAGCGGTTGGACCAGGGCGCTGTCGAAGCAACGGCCGTCCTCACAGCATGAAACGCGACGACACCTCGTGCGGGACTGCTGGCCATCGGTGCGATACGGCGCAGGCTGCGCGGCCGGCGGTTGCCGATGGCCCGCCCCCCGTTGTGTTCGACTTGGACCGGGTGTGTGTGCGGTTGGGGTCGGTGCTGGCCCTGCGGGATGTGTGCCTGCGGCTGCACCGGGGCGAGCGTGTGGCGCTGGTGGGTGCCAACGGCAGCGGCAAGAGCACGCTGCTGCGGCTGCTCCACGGCTTGCTCGAGCCCACCAGCGGGCGCATCGTGCGCGATGCGCCCGCGCGCCAGGCCATGCTGTTTCAGCGCCCCTACATGCTACGCACCAGCGCGCGCAACAACGTGGCGCTGGGGCTGTGGCTGGCGGGCATGCGCTGGGCCGAGGCGCAGCGCCGTGCCGCGCAGGCACTGGAGCGGGTGGGTTTGCGCGATGTGGCCACGCGCAACGCCCGCACCCTTTCGGGCGGGCAGCAGCAGCGCCTGGCGCTGGCGCGCGCCTGGGCGTCGAATCCCGACGTGCTGTTGCTGGACGAGCCCACCGCCAGTCTGGACCCGCGCGCCCAGCGCGACGTGGAGTCGCTGGTGGTGCAGTTTGCAACCGGCGCCGACGCACCATCGGGCGATGCGGCCGTCACGCTGGTGTTTGCCAGCCACAACCTCGGGCAGGTCAAACGCTTGGCCACGCGCGTGCTCTACCTCGAGCAGGGGCGGGTGCTGGCCGATCTTCCGGTTCAAGCGTTTTTCGAGGGGCCGCTGCTGCGCCAACGGTATCCGGCGGCCCATTTTTTCGTGAAAGGAGAATTGAATGGACGCCTCCCACCCCGTGAGCGCTGAACACGAGTTATCCACCGCGCCGGCCACCTGCGGTAGAGAAGGACCTGCGGCGCCCGGCGCCGTGGATAACTCTGCGAAGGTGGTGGG
>NZ_VJOL01000033.1 GCF_007556705.1 Tepidimonas thermarum
CGCCCAGCAGCAGCGCATCGCCGGGCCGCGCGCGCACCACCGCCATGCCGTGCTCCAGCGCGGCCGCGCACTGCGCGGGGGTCATGGCGGGCTCGACGCTGCTGTCGGCCGTCCCCCACCCCTCCCGCCGCCGCGCCCACGGCCGGTACCGGGCGCGCCATCGCCATCGATGCGGCGCGCCGCCGTCTGCTCGACCACGCTTCCCTCCCGGGCGAGCTGCACGGCATCGAGCCGTGGATCACCGCGTCGTGGCAGCGCTGTCTGGCGCGTGGGCAGCGGCCACGCGAGCGCGTGGTGTTCGACTGTGTGAGCGCCAGCGCCATGCGCCGCGCGCTGGAAGCCAGCCATGCCCTGCGCCTAACGGCCGCCCCCGTCATCGATCACACCCTGGGCCGCGCGATGTCGGATACCGGTTACTTTGCGCTGTTGACCGACGCGCAGGGCATCGTCATCGACGTGCATGGGCCTGCCGACATGAGCAACCGCCACATCCACGCCATCGCCCGCATCGGCGTGGACCTGTCGGAGCCCGCCATCGGCACCTCGGCCATCGGCGCCGCGCTGGCCGAGCGCACATCCGTCTGGCTGCATCGGGGAGAACATTTTTTCGAGGACACCGCGGTCTACAGCTGCGCCGGCGCGCCGCTGTTCGACCCCGACGGCGCCTGCATCGGCATGCTCGACCTCACCGGCGTCATGGCCCCGGAGCGCCGCGCGCTCAAGCACCTGGTCAGCGTCACCGCGCGCCGCATCGAAAATGCGCTGGTGCTGCGCCGCCCGCACGCGCTGGTGCTGCGCCTGACCTGGCCCGGCCACCTGCCGGGGGATGACGATGACGGTTTGCTGGTGCTCGACGCCGACGGGCGCATCGTGGGCGCCAACCGCACCGCGGCCGAGATGCTGGATCTGCGCGCCGATGGTACGGGCTGGCCACACGCGGACGAGATCTTTGCCGTCCCCTGCGGCGACCTGTTGGGCGTGGCGCGGCGCGATCGCGGGCCGCTGGAGGTGCCGACCTGGGGTGGGCTGCGTGTGCTGGCGTTGGCGCAGCTGGCCCGGCACACCCCCGGCGCCGAGGCGGCGGCCACCAGCGTGCCCCTGCGCAGCCGCGAGGCGGCGCTGATCCGCCACGCCGTGGCCGAGGCCGGTGGCAACGTGGCCGAGGCCGCCCGGCGCCTGGGCATCAGCCGCGCCACCGTCTACCGCAAATTGGGGCAGCGGTAGCGCGGCGGCTCCCCCCAATGCGGCTCCTGCCGCAGCGCGCGCGCCGCGGCGCCAGGGTCAAAACATCTCGCGCTCGGCTTCCAGGTAGGCCAAGCTGGTGTACTTGCCGATGTTGGCATCAAACCCCAGCATGGACTTGGCGCGCGCAGCCACCCGTGGATCACGCAACACCAACTCCTTGGCGCGCTCCAGCGGTACGCCGTCCTTGACCGCTTGCACGCACGGTTCCCAAATGCCCTTGAGGAAGGTGCCGTATTCCTCGAGCAGCCGCGCGCCGCCCCGGCCGTGGCCCGGCCAGTAGGTGTGGCCGGCGGTGGCCTTTTGCAACGCCTCGTAGTACTTGAACGTGCCGGGGTAGGAGCCATCGTCGATGTTGGCGATGCGGTTGGCCATCGCGATGTCGCCGACGTAGGTGAAGCGATCCTCCACCACCTCCACGCACAGGTCGGACGGCGTGTGCGCACGCCCGTAGTGGTGCATGCGCAGCGTCACATCGCCAAAGCGGTAGGTGCGGCCATGCTCGGTGGGCGTGTTGGGTGGCACCACCTTGGTGCCCATGGTTGCCTGGTTGGTCCAGCGCTCCATCAGGCTGCGCCACAGGTTGCCTTCGGCGCCGCGGATTTGCTCGATGGTGTGCGGCAGCGCGTGGATCGGCAGCTGCGCCCCAAACGCTTCGACGAAAGCGTGGTTGCCCAGCCAATGGTCGCCGTGGTAGTGGCTGTTGAAGATGGCCACCACCGGCCGGTCGGTGACGGTGCGGATCATGCGTATCGCCATCTGCCCGTGCTGCAACGAGCAGCCGGAATCGAGCACCACCACCCCTGCCGAGGTCACGACGAACACGACGTTGGCCATCACACCGCGGTTTTCTGGGGTGGGAAAGCCGTCTTGCGCGTAAATCTGCCAGACGTGCGCGCTAAGGCGCTCCGGCCGGATATCGGGCACGGGCGGGCCTTCGATGAAGTCCTGCACCTGCTGCGCGAACACCCGCACCTCGGGCACCGCCGCCAGTGCCAGCGCACCCGCTGCGCCACCCGCCGTCACGCGCAACCACTGCCGGCGCGTCCATGCATTCGATGTCATTGTCGCTGTCTCCTGGGGCAGGGGCGATGCCCACGGATCGTGCCCGCCCAAAACATCAGTCATCACGAATGGACTGATTGTGACGCGGCGACGCGGCGTTGTCAAAAACCCAGCGCCTGACCGCCACCCAACAGCGTCAACACCCCAAGCACGGCAAAAATGCCCGCGGCCACCCCGTGCACCAGCCGCATCGGAATGCGATGCGCCAGCCGGTCGCCGACGAACACCGCCGGCACATCCGCGATCAGCATCCCCAACGTGGTGCCGATGACCACCAGCACGGGCGCCGCGTAATGCACCGCCATCGCGACCGTGGCCACCTGGGTCTTGTCCCCCATCTCGGCCAGAAAGAACGTAGCCAGCGTCGCACCGAAGACGCCCCACCGCCGTGCGATGGCAAGCTCATCGTCCTCCACGCGGTCCGGGATCAGCGTCCACACCGCCATCGCCAAAAACGACAGCCCCAACGCCCAGCGCAGCACCGTTGGGCTGACCGTGGCGGCAATCCACGCGCCCAGCGCCCCGGCCAGCCCATGGTTGACCAGGGTGGCCAGCAAAATGCCCAGGACGATCGGTAGCGGCCGCCGAAACCGGGCAGCCAGCACAAACGCCAACAGCTGGGTCTTGTCACCGATTTCCGCCAGGGCGACGACGCCCGTCGAGACCAACAGTGCTTCCATGAATACCAGGCGCAGCAGTCGCGTGTCAGGCCCGGCCGGTGGAGCCGTAGCCCCCCGTCCCGCGCGCGCTCGTCTGGCCAAATTCGGCCACCTCCTGGAACTGCGCCTGCACCACCGGCACGATGACCAACTGCGCGATGCGCTCCAGCGGCTCGATCGTGAAGGGCTCGCGCCCACGGTTCCACGCGCTGACCATGAGCTGGCCCTGGTAGTCGCTGTCGATGAGGCCCACCAGATTGCCCAATACCAGCCCGTGGCGGTGCCCCAGCCCCGAGCGCGGCAGTATCAACGCGGCATAGCCCGGATCGGCCAGATGAATGGCCATGCCGGTGGGCACCAGTTCGCACGCACCCGGCGCCAAGGTCAGCGGCGCGCCCACGCAGGCGCGCAGGTCCAACCCGGCGCTGCCCGGCGTGGCGTACTGCGGCGGGGTCTGCCGCAGCCGTTCATCGAGAATTTTGAGTTCGATGCGCATGCGCCGTCCGCTCAGGGTTTGCCGCCGTTTTGCATGGCGCGTTGGAGCGCTTCCATGGGGTCGTCCTCGGCGGGTTTGTCCTTGGGCGGCGTCGGCACCGCGCCCTCGGCTTGCCCGGCAGCGCCGGCGTCGTCCTGCGCTGCGGCGTCCTTGTCCTCGGCCGCCCAGGGATCATCCGCCTCCGGTTCGCCCACCTGCATGTCGAGCAGTTGCTGGCGCACCGCCTCGGTATCGCCCTGCAAGGCTTGGGTGACGTTGCCCGTGACCAAGTCGGGCTTGAACAGCAGCAGCGCCACCATGATCAGCTGCAGCACGATGAAGGCCACCGCACCCTTGTAGATCTGCGGCGTGGTCACCGCGCCAATGCGCCGGCCCGTGACGGCGTCGGTGTAGTCCTCGCGCGCGGCGACGCTGCGCAGGTAAAACAGGGCAAAACCAAACGGCGGCGTCAAAAACGATGTCTGCAGGTTCATCGCCAGCAACACGCCAAACCAGATCAGGTCGATGCCCATCTTGTCGGCCACCGGCGCCAGCAGCGGAACGACGATGAAGGCGATCTCGAAGAAATCGATGAAAAAGCCCAGCACGAACACCAACAGGTTGACCACGAGCAGGAAGCCCATCGGCCCGCCCGGCAGCTTGTCGAACAAATGCTCGACCCAGATGTGCCCGTCCGCGGCGTTGAAGGTGAAGCTAAACACCGTCGAGCCAATCAGGATGAACAGCACGAAGATGGACAGCTTGGTGCTGTTTTCCAGCGCTTGCCGCACGATGCTCCACGACAGCCGGCGCTTGATGGCCGCCATCACCAACGCGCCGACCGCCCCCATGGCACCGCCCTCGGTGGGTGTGGCAATCCCCAGAAAAATCGTGCCGAGCACCAAAAAGATCAACACCAGCGGCGGAATGAGCACGAAGGTCACCTGCTCGGCCAGGCGCGAGAGCAACCCCAGCCGCAACAGGCGGTTGAGCCCCGCCAGGACCAGGGCCAGCAACGCCCCGATGGTGGTCGAGGCCACGATCACCTCGTCGGTGGGCGCGGCCGCGTCGGCCTCACGGCCGAGCACGGGATTGAGCACCCCCGCATGCACCTGGGCCCAGCCCCAGCTCGCCAGCCCGACCACGGCCAGCAGCACGATCAACGAGCGGTGGCCGCTGGCGCCGTTGTCCTCGCGATAGATCCGCGCCTCGGCCGGCAGCGCCGGCACCCACGACGGCCGCACGATGGCCACGGCCACGATGAACAGCAGGTACAGCCCCACCAGCATCAGCGCCGGCACCATGGCCCCCGCGTACATGTCCCCCACCGAGCGGCCCAACTGGTCGGCCAGCACGATCAACACCAGCGATGGCGGGATGGCCTGCGCCAACGTCCCCGATGCGGTGATGACCCCGGTGGCGATCGAGCGGTTGTAGCCGTAGCGCAGCATGATCGGCAGCGAGATCAGGCCCATGGAAATGACAGCCGCCGCCACCACACCCGTGGTCGCGGCCAGCAAGGCCCCGACCAGGACCACCGCCACCGCCAACCCACCCCGCACCGGACCGAACACCTGACCCACCGTCTCCAGCAGGTCCTCGGCCATGCGGCTGCGCTCCAGGATGATGCCCATGAGCGTGAAGAACGGAATCGCCAGCAGGGTGTCGTTTTGCATGATGCCAAACACCCGCAGCGGCAGGGCCTGGAACAGGTTGTCGGGGAACAACCCGATTTCCATGCCGATGAAACCGAAGAACAGCCCGGTGGACGCCAGCGCGAACGCCACCGGGAAGCCGGTCAGCAAAAAGACCAGCAGGCCGGCAAACATCACCGGCACGAAGTTGTCATGCAAGAAAGCGATCATGAACGTGGACTCCGCCGGTGGACTTAGGGCTTGGCGCTGGCGTGCGCGGCACGCTGCGCCTCGGCTTCGGCAATTTCCTTGGCCAGCAACTCGGTCTCGCTCGGGCCCGTGTGCGCCAGGGCATCGGGCCCACGCCCCGTCAGAAAGGCGATGCGCTTGACCAGCTCACTGAGGCTTTGCAGCGCAAGCAGCACAAAGCCTGCCGGGATCAGCGCATACACCGGCCAACGGACCAGCCCACCGGCATTGGACGACATCTCGCCGCTGGCCCACGCGCGTTCGAACAGCGGCCACCCCAGGCTCACCATCAGGTAGCACAGTGGCAGGATGAAGACCACGATGCCCACGACGTCGATCCAGTTGCGCGCACGCGCACTGAGCTTGCTCGAGATGAAGTCGATGCGCACATGCGCGTTCTTCAGGAAGGCGTAGCCGCCCCCGAGCATGAAGACGGCGGCAAACAGGTACCACTGCACCTCCAACCAGGCATTGGAGCTGGTCCCAAAGACGCGCCGCACGGTGGCGTTGCCGGCACTGATGAGGGTGGCCGCCAGGATCAGCCACATCGCCAGCCAACCGATCGCGCGGTTGAGCGCGTCGATGGCACGGGAGAGTTGCAACAACACATTCATGATGGTCGCTCCGGCGCGGATGACGGTGTACCAAGGGCCAACAGTCTATCCGACGCCATACCGGCGGGGGGTTATGCCCGCTCCGAAAAAAGGAAAACCCCGCCACGCGCGGGGTCCTGTGCAACGGCCGGCGGCCACCGCCGCCGGCCCCTGGCATCACAGTTTGGCAGCTTGCATGTAGCTGTCGAAACGCGCCTCGGTAAACCGGAACCAGAGGTTGGCGTCGCGCTGGAAGTTGCGGTAGTCGCTGTACACCTTCTTCCAGTTCGGGTTGCTGGCGCTGAGCTCGTCATAGAGCGCCATGGCTTGCTTGAACGCCTCGTCCATCACGGACTTGGGCAGGGCCAGCACCTTGGCGCCGTTGGCCACCAGGCGCTTGAGCGCTGCCGGGTTGCGCGCGTCGTACATGGCCTGCATGGTGACGTGGGCGTGGCTGGCCGCGGCCTCGACCATGGCTTTGTAGTCGGCCGGCAGGTCGTTGTAGGCCTTTTTGTTGATGTAGAAGTCGAGCTGCGCGCCACCTTCCCACCAACCCGGGTAGTAGTAGTTTTTGGCGACCTTGTAAAAGCCCAGCTTTTCGTCATCGTAGGGGCCAACCCACTCGGTCGCATCGATGGTGCCCTTTTCCAGCGCCTGATAGACTTCACCGCCCGGAATGTTTTGCGGCACCGCGCCCATGCGGGTGAGCACCTTGCCAGCAAAGCCGCCGATGCGCATCTTCAGACCCTTGATGTCTTGCGGGCCCTTGATTTCCTTGCGGTACCAGCCGCCCATTTGCGCGCCGGTGTTGCCACCGGGGAAGTTGACGATGTTGTACTGGTCGTAGAACTCGCGCATGAGCTTCATGCCATTGCCGTCATAGAACCAGGCGGTCAACTGGCGGCTGTTCATGCCGAAGGGAATCGCGGTGCCGATGGCGAAGGTGTCGTCCTTGCCAAAGTAGTAGTACGGCGCGGTGTGGCCGGCTTCGACGGTGCCTTGCTGCACGGCATCCACAATGCCAAAGGCCGGCACCAGTTCGCCCGGTGCGTGCACCGTGACCTGGAATTTGCCACCCGACATCGCATTGACGGTTTTGGCGAAGACTTCTGCCGCACCGTGGATGGTGTCAAGCGACTTGGGAAAGCTGGAGGCCAGGCGCCAGCGGATGGTGGGCTGGGCGTGCACCGCAGGCGCGGCGGCGGCCGCCAGGATGCCGGCCACACCGGCGTGCTTGATGACGGAACGACGGTCCATGAAGTAAGGCTCCTCAGTTGAATGTTAAGCACCACCAGGCGCACGCCAGCGTGCGTGTACAGCCGGTGATGGCGCGGAGTGTAGTGGACTGGCTGTCCACCGTTTGGGAGTGTTTACCCTGACGAGCGGCATTGGCGCGGCCTGTGTGAAGATATTTCACACGTCAAACCATGGGCGTCAAACCGCAGCGTTGCCGGCCACCGTCAGGCCGCAGGGTGCACGACGGTCAGCGCGGGGGTGGAGACCAGGTACGCGCCCAGCCGCTCACGCACGCTGCGCTCGATGCCCGCGGCGTCCAGCCCCAGCCGTGCCAGCAACAGCGCCGGATCGCCGTGTTCCACAAAGCGATCGGGCAAGCCCAGCTGCAGCACCGGCATGGCCATGCCCTCGGCTGCCAGCAGCTCCAGCACCGCGCTGCCCGCCCCACCGGCGACGGCGCCTTCCTCCACCGTCACCAGCGCCTGGTGCTCGCGCGCCAGCGCCAGCACCAGCTCGCGGTCCAGCGGCTTGGCCCAGCGCATGTTGGCCACCGTCGCGCCCAGCGCCTCGGCGGCCTGCAGCGCCGGATGCAGCAGGGTGCCAAAGGCCAAGATCGCCACCCCGCGGCCACGCCGGCGCACCTCGCCCCGCCCCAACGGCAGCGCCTGGGGTTCGCGCGGGATGGGCGCCCCCACACCGGCGCCGCGCGGGTAGCGCACCGCCACCGGGTGCGACTGCTCGAACGCCGTCGTCAGAAGTTGGTAGCACTCCGCCTCGTCCGACGGACAGGCGATCGAGACATTGGGGATGCAGCGCAGGAAGGGGATGTCGTAGGCCCCGCAGTGCGTGGGACCATCGGCGCCGACGATGCCCGCGCGGTCCAGCGCAAACACCACGGGCAGGTTCTGCAGCGCCACGTCGTGGATCGCCTGGTCGTAGGCGCGCTGCAAAAACGTGGAGTAAATCGCCACCACGGGTTTGAGGCCCTCGCACGCCAGCCCGGCGGCAAAGGTCACCGCGTGTTGCTCGGCGATGCCAACGTCGTAATAGCGATCGGGGAAGCGCCGGTGGAACTCCACCATGCCGGAGCCCTCGCGCATCGCCGGCGTGATGCCCACCAGCCGTTTGTCACGCTCGGCCATGTCGCACAACCACTGGCCAAACACCGCGCTGAACGTGGGTTTGGGCGGCTGCGCGGGCGGCACCAGGCCCACAGCCGGGTCGAACTTGCCGGGGCCGTGGTAGGTGATCGGGTCGGCTTCGGCCAGCTTGTAGCCCTGGCCCTTGCGCGTGACCACGTGCAAAAACTGCGGCCCCGCGCCATCGTCGAGCAGTCGGCGGATATTCTCCAGCGTCGGCACCAGCGCGTCGAGGTCGTGTCCGTCGATCGGGCCGATGTAGTTGAAGCCGAATGTTTCGAACAGCGTGGCCGGCACCACCATGCCCTTGGCGTGCTCCTCGAAACGACGCGCAAACGCCAGCAGCGGCGGTGCCACGCTGAGCACCTGCTTGCCCACCTGCTTGGCCGCGGCGTAGAAACGCCCGCTCATGAGCTGCGCCAGGTAGCGGTTGAGCGCGCCCACGGGCGGGCTGATCGACATGTCGTTGTCGTTGAGCACCACCAGCAGCGGGGCCTGGGTGACCCCGGCGTTGTTGAGCGCCTCAAACGCCATGCCCGCGGTCATGGCGCCATCACCAATGACCGCGATCGCCCGCCGCCGCTCCCCCTTGGCCTGGGCAGCCAGGGCCATGCCCAAGGCAGCGGAGATGCTGGTGGACGAGTGCGCGGTGCCAAAGGCGTCGTACTCGCTTTCGCTGCGCACCGGAAAACCACTGATGCCCCCCAACTGGCGCAGGGTGTGCATGCGATCGCGCCGCCCGGTCAAGATTTTGTGCGGGTAGGTCTGGTGCCCCACATCCCACACCAGCCGGTCGTAGGGCGTGTCGAACACATAGTGCAGCGCGACGGTGAGCTCCACCGTGCCCAGGTTGGAGCTGAAGTGCCCGCCGGTGCGCGCCACACTTTGCACCAGAAATTCGCGCAGCTCATCGGCCAAGGGGCGCAACTGGGCGCGTGGCAGGCGGCGCAGGTCGGCGGGCGAGTCGATCGATGTCAGCAATCCGGTCATGGCCATCTCCCTGTCCTAGCCCTCAAGCGCGGCGCTGCACGACCCAGCGTGCCAGCGCCGCCAGGCGCGCTGTCGGCGTGGGCAACTCGCCCAATGCGTGCAAGGCCTGGGTCAGCAGGGCATCGGCATACGCGCGCGCCGGCTCGACGCCCAGCAGCGAGACGAAGGTCGGCTTGTCGGCCGCCGCGTCCTTGCCCGCGGTCTTGCCCAACGTGGCCGTGTCCGCCGTGGCATCGAGCACGTCGTCGATGACCTGAAACGCCAGCCCCAGCGCCCGACCGTAGCGGTCCAGCACGGCCAGCGTCGCGTCGTCGGCGCCCGCCGCCATTGCCCCCATGCGGACGCTGGCCAGCAACAGCGCGCCGGTCTTGCGGCGGTGCATGTCCTCCAAAGCGGCTTGGTCGAGCCGCTGGCCCACGCCGGCCAGGTCGATGGCCTGCCCGCCCGCCATCCCGTCCGCCCCCGACGCCGTGGCCAGCTCGCGCACCAGGGCCACGGCCAGCGCTGGGGTGCGCCGCGCCCAGTCGGGTGCGGACAGCCATTCAAACGCCAGCGCCTGCAACGCGTCGCCCGCCAGCAGCGCCTGCGCTTCGCCAAAGCGCACATGCGCCGTCGGTTTGCCGCGGCGCAGCACATCATCGTCCATGCACGGCAAATCGTCGTGCACCAGCGAATAGGCGTGGATGAGCTCGACCGCGCCGGCTGCCCACCACACGGGCGCCTCGGGCGCCGCCTCCGCGGCGGCGGCAACCGCCTCCCACGTCGCCAGCACCAGCAGGGGCCGCAAGCGCTTGCCGCCGTCCAGGACGGCGTAGCGCATGGCTTCGCCCAAACCCGCGGGCGCGTGGGCCGGCAGGTGCGCGCGCAAAAAATGCTCCATCTGGTCGAGCCGGCGCGCCACCCAGGCGCTCATGTCCGGGGCTGGGCTCGGCGCGCGCGTGTCGGGCATCGGCGTTGCAGCCGGTATCACCACGGTCATTCACCCGCCTCCCACGGGCGCGTCTGCCCCGCCTCGACGATGCGGATTTGTTGCTCGACCGCCTCGAGCTTGCCGCGGCAAAACCCGAGCAGCGCGTTGGCGCGCTCGTAGGCGCCCAACAGCTCCTCCAGCGGCAACTGGCCCGACTCCAGGCGCGCCAGCAGGGCCTCGAGCTCCTGCACGGCAGCCTCGTACGTGCTGGGCAACGGGGCTGCAGCCGCAGCCGTGGGGGCAACGGCAGGGGAAGACGGGTCGCGAGGCATGGCAGGATGCGTGGCGTCAGGCAAAGAAGCCGCTTTTTGAGCGCGATCAAAACGAACGATTGTAGTTTGCTTGCCCCATGCCGGGGGGTAGGGGTACAATAACCTCGTCCCCCGCGGTCTGGATTGCCCCCAGGCTGGCGGGGGATGATGCTTTCACCCCCCAAGGAGGTGTATCCCCCCAACCCGCGCCGAACCGTCCCAACGTTTCTCACGCGCTTGTCCGCCCCGTCGAGGGGAGTCTGAGGTCAGGATCATCATGTCCGATTTGAGTCTTCCATTGCAGCAGGCGAAAAGCCAACTGCCGGTGTCCGTGTATTTCGACGAGGCGCTGTTGCGGCGCGAGCTGGAGACCATCTTTCAGCCCGGCCCGCGCTACGTGGGGCACGCACAGGCGGTCCCCAACGTCGGCGACTACTACGCGCTGCCGCACGAGGGCGAAGGCCGCGTGTTGGTGCGCACCGAGCGCGGCGTCGAGCTGATCAGCAACGTGTGCCGCCACCGCCAGGCCGTCATGCTCAAAGGCCGCGGCAACCTGTTCAGCGAGGGCAAGGCCCACGCCGGTGGCCACATCGTGTGCCCGCTGCACCGCTGGACCTACAGCGGCGGCCAGCAGGGCATGGCCGACATCGGCACCCTGGTGGGGGCGCCGCATTTCGCCCAAGACCCGTGCCTGAACCTGCAGCGCTTCCCGCTGCGCGAATGGAACGGCATGCTGTTTGAGGACAACGGGCGCGACATCGCCGCCGACTTGGCCGGCATGCGCGTTGGGGATGCCTTCAACTTCGAGGGCATGGTGCTCGGCCACGTCGAGATGCACGAGTGCCACTACAACTGGAAGACCTTCATCGAGGTCTATCTGGAGGACTACCACGTCGTGCCCTTCCACCCTGGGCTGGGCAATTTTGTCACCTGCGACGATTTGCGCTGGCAGTTTGCGCAGGAGTTTTCCGTCCAGACGGTGGGGGTGCAGAATTTGGCCGCCAAAGCGGGTAGCCCCGTGTACCAGCGCTGGCACGAGGTGCTGATGCGCCACCGCGAAGGGCGCCTGCCCGAACACGGCGCGGTGTGGCTGACCTACTACCCACACATCATGGTCGAGTGGTACCCGCATGTGCTGACGGTCTCCACCCTGCATCCGATCGCCGTGGATCGCACCCTCAACGTGGTGGAGTTCTACTACCCCGAGGAAATCGCCGCGTTCGAGCCCGAATTCATGGAAGCGCAGCGCGCCGCCTACATGGAGACGGCGGTGGAGGACGACGAGATCGCCGAGCGCATGGACGCCGGGCGCAAGGCGCTGCTACAGCGCGGCACCAGCGAGGTGGGGCCCTACCAAAGCCCGATGGAAGACGGCATGCAGCACTTCCACGAGTGGTACCGCGCCAAGATGGGTCTGCCCGCCTCGGGCTGGGGAGGCTGAGCCCCTGAGCCGCTCCACTCCCACGGTGGCCGCTGCGGCGCGGCCACCGCGTCCCGCACAGGCCCTGTGGATGGTGCTGGGGGCGTTTCTGTTCGCCTCCATGGGGGTGTGCATCCGCTTTGCATCGGCGCACTTCCACACCTTCGAAATCGTCGGCTACCGCGGCCTGATCGGCATGCTGTTCTTGCTGGTGCTCACGCGCTCGCGCGGGGTGTCGCTGGCCACGCGCGTGCCGATGATGCACCTGTGGCGCACGATCGTCGGCACGGTGTCGCTGCTGGCGTGGTTTTACGCCATCGCGCAGCTGCCCCTGGCCACGGCGATGACCCTCAACTACATGAGCAGCGTGTGGGTGGCGGCCTTTTTGCTCGGCGGCGCCTTGCTGCTGCAGCGCGGCCGGCAACCCCTGCGCGACCAGACGCCGCTGTTTTTGACCGTGCTCATCGGCTTTGGCGGGGTGGCGCTGGTGCTGCGCCCCACGTTTGACGACGCGGCGGCCCTGGGCGGTTTGTCGGGGCTGCTGTCGGGCCTGACGTCGGCGCTGGCCTACTTGCAGGTGGCGGCGCTGTCGCGTGCCGGTGAGCCCGAGAGCCGCACCGTGTTTTATTTTTCGCTCGGGGCGGCGGTCGTGGGCCTGGCCGGCACCCTGTTCCTCGGCGCCAGCCCGCTGACCACGCCCGCAGCCCTGTGGCTGATTCCCATCGGCCTGCTGGCCGTGCTCGGGCAGTTGTGCATGACGCGCGCCTACGCCAGTGGCGCCACGCTGGTGGTGGCCAATCTGCAATACTTTGGCATTGCGTTTGCCGCCCTGTATGGGCTGGCGGTGTTTGGCGACCGCCTGCCGCTGAGCGGCTGGGTCGGCATGGCGCTGATCGTTGGCAGCGGCGTGGCGGCCACCTTTTTGCGCGAACGCGCCGTCCCCCGACTGCCGGCCGAGGAGCACGCATGAACGATCTGCCCTTCCCCCTCATCGATGCGCCCACGCTGCGGCAGCGGCTGGCCAGCGGTGCGGCGATGCATGTTGTTGACTGCAGTTTCGACCTCGCCGACCCGGCCGCCGGCCGGGCCCAATACCGCGCAGGCCACATCCCCGGCGCGCGCTACGCGCACCTGGACGATGACCTCAGCGCTGCGGCCGGCGACCCCACGGCCGCCAGCGGCGGGCGCCACCCCCTGCCCGCACGCGACACCTTGGCCGAGCGGCTGCGCCGCTGGGGGCTCAACCCCGACGAGCCGGTGGTGGTCTACGACCGCCAAGGGGGCATGGTGTGTGGCCGGCTGTGGTGGATGCTGCGCTGGTGCGGCCACGGCCCCGTGGCGGTGCTGGATGGCGGCTGGGCCGCCTGGCAGGCCATGGGCGGGCCGGTCGAAACCGGCGACGGCCCCGCCACCCCCGCGCCGGGCCATTTTGCCCTGGCACCCGCGCGGGTGGTTCTGCGCACGGTGCACGAGGTCGCCAACGCCCTGGGTCGGCCGCAGCAAACCCTGATCGATGCACGCGCCACGCCCCGCTTTCGCGGCGAGGTCGAGCCGCTCGACCCGGTCGCCGGACACATCCCCGGTGCGCTCAACCGGCCGTTTGGCGACAACTTCGACGCCGACGGGCGCTACAAATCGCCCGAACGGCTGCGCGCCGAGTTTGCAACCCTGCTGGCGGGTCGCGACCCGAACACCGTCGTGCACCACTGCGGCAGCGGCGTCAGCGCCATACCCAACCTGTTGGCCATGACCATCGCCGGCCTGGGCACGGCACCGTTGTTTGCCGGCGGCTGGAGCGAGTGGTGTCGCACCCCTGGCCTGCCGTGCGCGCGTTCGTGACGCCGCGTCGCTGCGCTCAGGCCAACGCGGCCCAGTCGGGCTCGGGCAGCGCTTCCACCGCCGGCCGCGCCACCAGGTAACCCTGAAACAGCGTCACCCCGGCGCTGCGCAGCCAGTCGAGCCAGTCGTATTCCGCGCGGGATTCCACCCCTTCGGCGATGACCTGCACACCCAGCGCGCGGCAGGTGCCCAGCACGCCGCCAACGATGGCCTGCCGGGCGTGGTTGCGGTCGATGTCGCGCACCAAGGCCTCGTAAGCGAAGATATCGCGGCGCTGTGCGTCGATGATCGGCTGAAACGCCATGCGCAGCTCGCCACCGTAGTCCTGGTGGCCACGGCAGCGCAGGCAACCCGCCACCTCGTCGGGCGCGCCGTCGAAAAAACGTTGCAGGTAGGTCGCGGTGCGCATGCGGCCATCATACGACACCGTGGCGGGCCAACCAGTCACGACAGCGCTGCCAGCCATCTTCGGCGGCGGCCTGCCGGTAACTGGGCCGGTAGTCGGCATGGAACGCGTGCGGCGCGTCGGGGTACACGACGAAGGTGGACGCACGCGCCGCCGCGCTGCCCTGCGCCAAGGCGGCTTTCATGCGCTCCACCGACGCCAGCGGGATGCCGGTGTCGGCTCCGCCGTAGAGGCCCAGCACCGGGGCCTTGAGCTCGCCCACCACGTCGATCGGGTGGCGCGGCTGCAGCGGGTTGCGCTCGCCTTCCAGCCGGCCGTACCAGGCCACCGCCGCTTTGACACGCGCGCTGTGCGCCGCATAGAGCCAGGTGTGCCGTCCACCCCAGCAAAAACCCGTGACCGCCACACGCGCCGCGTCGCCGCCATGGGCCGCGGCCCAATCGACGCACGCATCCAGGTCGCGCATCACCTGGGCGTCGGGCACCTTGGCCACCAATTCGCTGATCAGCCGGGCCAGTTCGCCGTAACCCTGCGGATCGCCCTGGCGCACGAACAAATCGGGCGCCAGCGCCAGGTAGCCCGCGCGCGCGAAGCGCCGCGCCGTATCGGCGATGTACTCGTGCACGCCAAAGATTTCCGAAATCACCAGCACCACCGGCAGCCCGGAGCGTCCCGCGGGGGCGGCGCGGTAGACCGGGATGGTCTCCTGGCCCACGGGCACCATGACCTCGCCGACCGTCAGTCCGTCGGCCGGGGTGCGGATGGCGGTCTGCGCCACCACCGGCAAAGCCGCCAGCGCGTAGCCGGCGCCCAGCGCCCCCCGCAACACGGCGCGCCGCGGCAGCGCTGCCGCCGATCCCGCAGGCGGCACATCGAGCAGCGCGGCCACGTCGCGCATTCCATCGGCATTCAGCATGGTGATCTCCTCGTCTGGGTTGAACCGCTGCGGTACGCCCCCCGGCGCGCCGCCCGCCATCCGTTGCCAAGCCCGCTTCGCCTGTCGCACATCGGTGTTTGTCGGCTCTCATGGTCGAGACCGCAATACCCTTGTCAAGTTCAAGGGCTCACCGGCGACGGGACGATCGGCAACCATCCGGGACTTCCACCGGGCCGGCCTTTGCGCCCACGGGCGCCATTTGCACCGCCAACAGTATCGACATGCTCAACCGACTGCGTTTGACCCACCGCGTGCTCGCCGTCATCGTGGGCTACCTCACCGTGCTGGCCATCGTGGTGGCCATGGGCCTGTGGGGCATGTACCAGGCCAAAGAAAGCTTGCGCGACATCCATGGCCGCCGCATGGCCGTGGCCGAGGCCATGGCCACGCTGCTGCGCAACTACTACGACAACCGGCTGCACGTGTTGTTGGCGTTTCAGCACGCGCCGGACAGCCCGACCCGCATCCTGCACGATCACCCGACGTCCATGCACCTGGATGCCATCGCCCAGCAGCGCGAGAGCAACAACGAAGCGCTGCGCGAGGTCGAGGCGCTTGCCGCGCAGATGGATGCTGAGGAGCGCCAGCTGGTCGAGGGCTTGTTGGCCGCACGCAAGGCATGGCAGGCCAAGCGCGACCAGGCCCTGGAGGCGATCAAGGCCGAAAACTTCAGCACCGACGTGACGCAAGCCTTTTTGGTGGCGGGCCGCACCGAAGGCGCGGCGTTCGAGCGCGCCATGCAGGCGCTGCGCGACGAGCAGCTCAAACGCGCCGAAATCGAAGCCGCCGACGCGCAGGCGCGCTATGAGACGGCCCTGATCGTGGTGGCAGCGGCCCTGGTGCTGGGCGCGCTGCCGCTGACCGTGCTGATGGTGCTCACGCAGCGGCGCCTGTCGGTGGGTTTTGCCCAGGCCGACGCTGCCGCGACGGCCATCGCGGCGGGGGATTTGTCGCAGCCGGTGCGCGCGGACGGCGACGACGAAATCGCCCATCTGCTGCGGCAAATGGAACGCATGCGCCAAGCGTTGCGCGACCTGATTGGCAGCGTGGTCGGCGCCGCCGACAGCATCGCGAGCGCGGCCAGCCAAGTGGCCAGCGGCGTGCTCGACCTGTCGCAGCGCACCGAGCAGCAGGCCAGCTCGCTGCAGCAAACCGCCTCGGCCACCGAAGAGCTCAACAGCACGGTGCGGCTCAACGCCGACCACGCGCGCGCCGCCGACGACATGGCGGAAAAGGCCTCCTCGGTGGCCGAACGCGGTGGCGGCATGGTGGCGCAGGTGGTGCAGACGATGAACGACATCAACACCTCGTCGCAGCGCATCGCCAACATCATCGGCGTCATCGACGGCATTGCCTTTCAGACCAACATCCTGGCGCTCAACGCCGCGGTGGAAGCGGCGCGGGCGGGCGAGGCCGGGCGCGGCTTTGCCGTGGTGGCGGGTGAGGTGCGGTCGCTGGCGCAGCGCAGCGCCGAGGCGGCACGCGAAATCAAGGCCCTGATCGAGGAGTCGGTGGCCAAGGTCGGCAGTGGCAAGGAGCAGGTGGACGCCGCCGGGGCGACGATGGACGAAATCGTGCACAGCATCGAGCGTGTCACCGAGTTGATGCGCCAGATCGCCGCGTCCAGTGCGGAACAAGCCGAAGGGCTGGGCCAAATCAACCAGGCGGTGGCGCTGATGGACGGCGTCACGCAGCAAAACGCCGCTTTGGTGGAAGAAGCGTCGGCGGCCGCCGCCGCGCTGCGCGAGCAGTCCCAGCACCTTGCGCAGCAGGTGGCGCGTTTCCGCCTCGGGTGAAGGAGGCCGCGTGGCAGCGCGCGCCCACAGCAGCGTGGATCCGCCGCCGGCGCCGCGCGCCGAGACAGCCGCCACGGGCCGGCGTCGGGCGCGGCGTGGCGTGCCCTGGGTGTTGGCCGCTGCGGTCTTGGCGGGCTGCGCAGCGCCCCCCGTGCAGCCCACGGCGCCGGCGGCAGCCCAGCCCGCGCCGCCCCAGCCCGGTGGGCGTTACGATGGTGGCACGCTGGCTTGGACGGTCAGCGCGGACCAGCGCTGCCAACTGCACTGGCAAGGCACCATCCACGCGGGTGCAGTGGCACCGCTGCGGCAGGCACTGGACGCAGCGCAGGCGCTGACCTGCGCGCAACGCCTGCTCGTGCTCGACGGGGTGGACGGCACGCTGGGGGACGCGGTCACCATCGGCGCGATGGTGCGCAACCGCCGTTGGGACACCGCGCTGGCACCCGGCAGCGTCTGCCGCACGCCGTGCTGGCTGGTGTTTGCGGCGGGCGAGCGTCGGCACGCGCCCGAACGACCGGCACCAGCGCAGGTGGTGTTCAGCCCGGTGCCGCCGGATGCAGACTTTGGTCACCAGACCTGCACCCGCGAGCTGACACGGGCGCAGCAGCTCACGCTGACCCGCTATTTGCGCGCCATGCTGCCGTTGCCCACCGCCACGACGTTGCTCCAAAAGCTGCAAGCCGCCGACTGCCGTCCGCCCGATGCTTACGGGCCCGTACCGTTGCGCCTGATCGGCCTGGCCACCGACCCGCGTTGACGTGGGATCGGGCAACCAGCGCACTCAGTGCGCCTGCTCCCAATTGGCCCCCACGCCCACCTCTGCCACGAGGGGCACACGCAGCGTCGCCACCGCGGCCATGAGGCGGGGCACTTCGCTGCGCACCCAGTCGATCTCCTCCGGCGGCACCTCGAACACCAGCTCGTCGTGCACCTGCAGGATCATGCGCGTGCGCCGCGCGCCTTGGTCGATGGCCTGCTGCACCGCCACCATGCTCATCTTGATGAGGTCGGCCGCCGTGCCCTGCATCGGGGCATTGATCGCGGCGCGCTCCGCCGCCGCCCGCCGCGGCCCGTTGGGGGAGTTGATCTCCGGCAGCACCAGGCGGCGCCCGAACACGGTCTCGACGTAGCCGCGGGCCTTGGCCTGCTCGCGGGTGCGCTCCATGTAGGCGCGCACCCCGGCAAAACGCTCGAAGTAGCGCTCGATGTAGTTGCGCGCCGCCGTCGCGTCGATGCCCAGGGCCTTGGCCAGGCCGTAGGGGCTCATACCGTAGATCAGGCCAAAGTTGATCACCTTGGCGTAGCGGCGCTGCTCGGGGCTGACCTGCTCGGGCGCCAGACCAAACACCTCGGCGGCGGTGGCGCGGTGCACGTCCTGCCCTTCGGCAAACGCGCGCAGCAGCGCCGCGTCCTCGCTCAGGTGCGCCATGATGCGCAGCTCGATTTGGGAGTAATCCGCGCTGGCAATGCACCACCCCGGCGGGGCGATGAAGGCCTCCCGGATGCGCCGCCCCTCCGGCGTGCGGATGGGGATGTTTTGCAGATTGGGGTCGTTGCTGGCCAGCCGACCCGTGACCGCCACCGCCTGCCCGTAGTGGGTGTGCACGCGGCCGGTGGCCGGGTTGACCATCGCCGGCAGTTTGTCGGTGTAGGTGCTCTTGAGCTTGGAGAGGCTGCGGTGCTCGAGGATGCGCGCGGGCAGCGGGTAGTCCTCGGCGAGTTTTTCGAGCACCTCCTCGTCGGTGCTGGGCGCGCCGGTGGCGGTTTTTTTGATCACCGGCAGGCCCAACTTGCCAAAAAAGATCTCGGCGATCTGCTTGGGCGACCCCAGGTTGAACGGCTGGCCGGCAAGCGCGTGCGCCTCGGCCTCCAGCGCCACGATGCGCTCGCCCAGCGCCTGGCTTTGGCGGCGCAGCGCGTCGGCGTCGATCAACACGCCGTGCCGCTCCATGCGCAAGAGGACGTCGGAGACGGCCATCTCCAGTTCGTAGATCCGTTGCAGCCCGGGTTCGGCCTGCAGCCGCGGCCACAGCACCTGGTGCACCGCCAGGCACATCTCGGCATCCTCGCAGGCATACGGGGTGGCACGCTCGAGCGCCACCTGCGCAAACGGGATCTGCGCCGCGCCTTTGCCGCACAGGTCCTCGTAACCCAGGCCGCGCCGCCCCAGGTGGCGCTCGGCCAAGCTCTCCAGGTTGTGCGGCTTGTGCACCTCCAACACGTAGCTTTGCAGCAAGGTGTCGTGCACATAGCCGCGCGCGGTGATGCCGTGGTTGGCCAACACGTGCTGGTCGTACTTGACGTGCTGACCGCATTTGGGCGCCGTGGCGTCTTCCAGCCAGGGGCGCAGACGCTCCAGCACCGCTTGCAGCGGCAGTTGGGCGGGCGCGCCGGGGTAGTCGTGGGCCAGTGGCACATAGGCCGCCTCGCCCGGCGCCACGCTCCACGACAGGCCGACCAGGCGCGCCGCCATCGCGTCCAGCGAGGTGGTCTCGGTGTCGAACGCCACCAGCGGCGCCGCGCGCAGGCGCTCCAGCCAGGCATCGAAGGTGGGCCAGTCCAACACCGTGGTGTAGCGCAGCGCGGGCACGGCGGGCGTCTCGCCGGCCGGCGCCTCGGACGCGGCACCGTTGGCCGCCTGCGGCCCCGTCGCCTCACCCAGCGCGCGCGCCAGGCTGCGAAAGCCATAGCGCTGGTAGAAGTGCTGCAACGCCGCCGTGTCCGGTTCGCGCTTGCGCAGCGCATCCAGCGCCGGCAGTCCGGGCACGTGCCCAGCGAGGTCGCAATCGGTGCGGATGGTCAGCAACTGTCGGCCCAACGGCAGCCAGTCGAGGGCGCGGCGCAGGTTTTCCCCGGCGACCCCTTTGATCTCGTGCGCATGCGCCACCACGCCATCGAGCGAGCCGTAGGTTTGCAGCCACTTGGCAGCGGTCTTGGGGCCCACCTTGTCCACCCCGGGCACGTTGTCGATCGCATCGCCCACCAGGGTCTGGTAATCCACCATCAAACGCGGCGGCACGCCAAACTCGGCCTCCACCCCGGCCACGTCGCGCACTTTGCCGCTCATGGTGTCGATGATGGTGATGCGCGAATCGACCAACTGGCTGAGGTCTTTGTCGCCACTGGAGATGATGACGCGCCAGCCCTGGTCGGCGGCGGTGCGGGCCAGCGTGCCGATGACGTCGTCGGCCTCGACCTGCGGCACCACCAGCACCGGCAGGCCCAGCAGGCCGATCACCTCGTGGATAGGCGCGATCTGCGCACGCAAGTCGTCGGGCATGGGGGCGCGGTGTGCCTTGTACGACGGGTACAGCGCCTCGCGAAACGTCGGGCCCGACGCATCGAACACCACCGCCATGTGCTGCGAGGGGTAGTCCTTTTGCAGCGCTTGCAGCATGTTGATCATGCCGCGGATCGCGCCGGTGGGGGGGCTGCTGGGGTCGCCCGGCACGGCGCGCAAGTCCGGCATGGCGTGAAAGGCGCGGTAGAGGTAGCTGGAACCATCCACCAGCACCAGCAGCGGGGCGTCGGGGTCGCGGTCGGTCATGGCGCTATTGTGCCCGCCCCGATTGCCTACAATTCAGGGGCCATGCCTCTGATGCCCCGCCCCCTTCCCTGCGACGGCCTGCGCCCGCCGATGGCCCGCGACATTGCCCCACCACGGCGCGCTGCCTTGGCGCTGGCCGCCCTGTGGCTGGCCGCCACGTCGGCCACGGCAGCCGCCCCGACGGACGCTGCGCCCGCCACCCCCAGCGCGCCAGAACCCAAAGTCGAGCGGCTGCTCCATCAGGACGGCCACACCCGCATCGAAGAGCTGCGCATCGGCGGGCAAACCCGCACCATCGACGTGCGCACCCGTTCGGGCGTCCCAGGCTACGAGGTGCGGCCCATCGACCCCGGCGTCAGCGATGACCGCTCCGGCGCCGGCGTGCGCCGCTGGCGTGTGCTGGCATTCTGACGCGCCATGGCGGTTTTTACCGAGGTGGGCCGCGATGAGGCCGCGGACCTGATGCAACGGCTGGGTCTGGGCCGGCTGCTCGACATGGCCGGCTGCACCGGCGGCATCGAAAACACCAATTACTTCGTCAGCACCGAGCGTGACGGGCGGCGCCACGAGTGGGTGCTGACGCTGTTCGAGCGCCTGAGTGCGCAACAGCTGCCCTTCTACCTGTATTTGATGAAGCACCTGGCGCACAAGGGCATCCCCGTGCCCGACCCGCAAGCCGATGCGTCGGGTGCCATCTTGCACACGGTGCGTGGCAAGCCTGCCGCCGTGGTCAACCGCCTGCGCGGCCAGCACGAGCTGGCCCCCGGCCCCGACCATTGCGCCCAGGTCGGCGCGATGCTGGCGCGCATGCACCTGGCCGGCCGCGACTACGACCGGGAACAGCCCAACCTGCGCGGCCTGGCGTGGTGGAACGAAACCGTCCCGGTCATCCTGCCGCACCTGGCGCCCGAACAGACGGCGCTGCTGACCGCCGAGTTGGCTTACCAAAACCACATCGCCGCGAGCCCCGCCTACCAGGGGTTGCCACGCGGTCCGATCCACGCGGACCTGTTCCGCGACAACGTGATGTTCGACGCTGGGCGCCTGAGCGGCCTGTTCGACTTTTACTTTGCCGGCTGCGACACGTGGCTGTTCGACTTGGCGGTGTGCCTGAACGACTGGTGCATCGACTGGGCCAGCGGCGCGGGCGACGCGGCGCGCACCCAGGCCATGCTGGACGCGTACGAGTCCGTGCGGCCGCTGACCGCAGGCGAGCGCGCGCTGCTGCCGGCGATGCGGCGCGCGGGCGCTTTGCGGTTCTGGATCTCCCGCCTGTGGGACTGGTATCTGCCACGCCAGGCCGCCGTGCTCAAGCCGCACGACCCCACCCACTTCGAGCGCGTGTTGCGCGCCCGTCTGGCCGAATGCTGAGCCGAGGGGCCGACCATGAAGCTCAACCGTGTCCCTGCGCGCACCGGCCTGCTCTGGGTCCGGCTCGGCCTGCGAACGTTTGCGCGCCAACCGCTGGCCATGGCCGGCCTGTTTTTCATGTTCATCATGGGGGTGAGCGTGCTGGCCATGGTGCCGGTGTTGGGGGCGCCACTGGCGCTGGCGCTGCTGCCCGCCGCCACCTTGGGCCTGATGGCGGCCACCAAAGAAGCCGCCAGCGGGCACTTTCCCATGCCCACGGTGCTGGCCAGCGCCTTTCGCGCCGGGCGCGAGCGCGTGCGTGCCATGCTGCTGCTCGGGGCGCTGTACGCGCTGGGCTCGCTGGTGGTGATGACCCTGGCCGGGCTGCTGGCGGGCGCACCGGCCCAAGCGCCCGCGCAGGGCGGCGCTGACGCCGTGCTCAACGACCCCGCCGTGCTGCGCAACCTGGCGTGGCAGGCCGTGCTCTACCTGCCACTGGGGCTGCTGTTTTGGCACGCGCCGGCCCTGGTGCACTGGCACGGCGTGCACCCGATCAAAAGCCTGTTTTTCAGCTTGGTGGCGTGCTGGACCAACAAGGGGGCATTGACCGTGTTCATGCTTGGCTGGTCGGCCATCTTCCTGGCGGCGTCGCTGGTGCTGGTGCTGCTGGCCTCGCTGCTCGGGGGCACCTCCGTGCTGCAGGTGCTGATGTTTCCGGTCGCATCGCTGCTGAGCGCGGCATTTTTCACCTCGCTGTACTTCACGTTCCGCGACAGCTTCCTGACCGACGACGGCCAGCCGCCCGCCTGAACCTTCAGCCGAAGCGCTCCGGGCGGTACGGCGTCGGGTCTACCAACGGGGGTTCGCCCGCGATCATGTCGGCCAGCAGACGGCCGGCCACCGGCCCCAGGGTGAAGCCTTGGTGCGAATGGCCGAAGTTGAACCACAACCCCGCATGCCGCGGCGCGGGACCCATGACGGGCAGCATGTCCGGCGTGCAAGGGCGGGCGCCGAGCACGAGGACCTGTCGGTCGGCTGGGGCAGCGCTCATGGCACGAGGGGGGTCTGGCGGCGCGTCAGGCCACGGGCGTGAGCTTGGCCACGGCCAAGGCCAGCCATTTGGTGCCGTGGCGGCGAAAATCCACCTGGGCGCGTGCGTCGGCGCCCTGCCCTTCGATAGCCAGCACCCGGCCCTCACCAAACTTGGTGTGAAAGACGGTCATGCCTTTGCGAATCTCGGCGCCGCTGGCGCTCACCGCGGGTGGGCTGGATGACGGGGGTGCGGCAGCGGGAATGCCCGCCAGGCCCGCGGGACGTTCATCGCCCAGGCCACTGCGGCCCCAGGCGGGCTGCACCAGCGCGCCCGGCGCCGCAGCCGCCCCCCAGCCCCCGGCGGCGGCACGCGCACGCCGCGGGCTGAGCCACTGCACACTCTCCTGCGGCAGCTCGTCGAGGAAGCGGCTCGGAATGTGGTAGCGCGTCTGCCCGTGCAGCATGCGCGTCTGTGCGTGCGTGAGGTAGAGCCGCCGGCGGGCGCGGGTGATGGCCACGTACATCAGGCGCCGCTCTTCCTCCAGGCCGTCTGGGCTGGAGAGGCTGTTGTCGTGGGGGAACAGCCCCTCCTCCAACCCGGTAATGAAGACGGCGTCGAACTCCAGCCCCTTGGCCGCATGCACGGTCATCAGCTGCACCGCGGCCTGACCGGCCTGCGCCTGGTGCTCGCCGGCCTCCAGCGCCGCGTGGGTCAAAAAGGCGGCCAGCGGGCTGAGGGTCTCGCCGGTTTCGGCGGCGTCGGCGTCCACCGTCGCCGCGGCAGTCTCGTCCAGGGGCAGCGCGACCGCCTCGCGGCCAAAACCCTCCTGCGTCACGAAACTCTCGGCCGCGTTGACCAGCTCCTGCAGGTTTTCGATGCGCTCGGCGCCTTCGCGCTCGCCGCGGTAGTGGTCGATGAGGCCGCTGTCGGCCAGCACGCCTTCGATGATTTCGCGCAGCGGGCGCCCGGCGCTGCGTTCGCGCATGACGTCGAGCTTGGCCACGAACGCCACGAGGTGGGCGCCGCCCTTGCCGCCCACGGCCGTGGCGGCGTCGTGCAGCGAGCAGCCGGCCTCGCGCGCCGCCTGCTGCAGCTGCTCGATGGTGCGCGCCCCAATGCCGCGCGGCGGAAAATTGACCACGCGCAAAAAGCTGGTGTCGTCGTGGGGGTTTTCCAGCAGACGCAAATACGCCAGGGCGTGCTTGACTTCGGCGCGCTCGAAGAAGCGCAGCCCCCCGTAGACGCGGTAGGGAATGCCGGCGTTGAACAGCGCCCCTTCCAGCGCCCGACTTTGCGCGTTGCTGCGGTAGAGCAGCGCGATTTCGTGCGCCGGCACCCCGTCCTCGCGCATGAGGTGGCGGATCTCGTCGATCACCCACTGCGCCTCCTCGAAGTCGCTGGGCAGCTCGACGACCCGCAAGGGATCGCCCTGACCCTGCGCGGTGCGCAACTGCTTGCCCAGCCGCTGGCGGTTGTGGTCGATGAGGTGGTTGGCCGCGTGCAGGATGTGGCCGACGCTGCGGTAGTTTTCTTCCAGCTTGATGGGCGCAGCAATGCCGAACTCGCGCACGAAGTCGCTCATGTTGCCCACGCGCGCGCCGCGAAAGGCGTAGATGCTCTGATCGTCGTCGCCCACCGCCATCACCGCGTTGCCGCAGGGCACGAAGCGACCACCGACGTCGTCGCCCGCGAGCTGTTTGATCCACGCGTACTGCAGGCGGTTGGTGTCCTGGAACTCGTCGATCAGCAGGTGCCGAAAACGCCGCTGGTAATGCACGCGCAGCGGCTCGTGGTCGCGCAGCAGCTCGTAGGCGCGCAGCATCAGCTCGCCAAAATCGACCACGCCTTCGCGCTGGCACTGCGCCTCGTAATCGCGGTAGAGCTCGATCTTGAGCCGCGTATCCTCGTCGCGCGCGCTCAGGTCGTGCGGGCGCAGTCCGTCCTCCTTGGCCCCGGCGATGAACCACTGCAGCTCCTTGGGCTTGACGCGGTCCTCGTCGATGCGGCGTTCCTTGAGCACGCGCTTGATGGCGCCGAGCTGATCTTGCGTGTCGAGAATCTGAAACGTCGCCGGCAGCCCCGCGCTTTGGTGGTGCGCACGCAGAAGCCGATGGCACAGGCCGTGGAAGGTGCCGATCCACATACCGCGGACGTTGAGCGGCAGCATCGCCGACAGGCGCGCCAGCATCTCTTTGGCGGCTTTGTTGGTGAAGGTCACGGCCAGAATGCCCCCGGGCGAGGCCTGGCCGGTGGCCAGCAGCCACGCGATGCGGGTGGTGAGCACGCGCGTCTTGCCCGAGCCAGCCCCCGCCAGCACCAAGGCGGGCACGGGCGGCAGGGTGACGGCGGCAAGCTGTTCCGGGTTGAGGCCGCGCAGCAGCGGATGGTCGGCAGGCAAGGTCGGCGCGGCCGGGCGCTGGGCGGCCGCATCGGCGAACGGGTCGGTCATGCCGGCATTGTAGGCAGCGCCCCCGCCCGTTGGGCCTCAGTTGCGCGGCCGCTGCGCTGGCTCCAGCGTGATCTCCACCCGGCGGTTGAGGGCGCGACCTTCGGGCGTGTCGTTGGACGCCAGCGGGTGGGTGTCGGCCAGCCCGGTGGCGCGCAGGCGTGTCGGGTTGAGCCCGCGCGCCTCCAGGTGGCGCACCACGCTGCTGGCGCGCGCGGCCGACAGCTCCCAGTTGGAGGGGAAGCGCGCGGTCTGGATCGGCACGTTGTCGGTGTGCCCCTCGACCACGATGGTGTAGTCCGGCGCGCGGTTGAACGCCGGCAGCAGCCGGTCGATGACGGCCTGCCCCGCGGGCGTCAGCGTCGCTTCGCCCGAGGCGAACAGCACCTCGGACGGAATGCGAAAACTCACCCCCTCGTCGCGCACCAGCATCTGAATGTCCTGCCCCAGCTCACCCGGTTGGATGGGGGGCGCGGCGGTGGGCGGTGCAGGCGCCGTGGGCGCCGTCGGTGCCGGTTGCGCCGCCTCGCCGGGGCGTTGTTCGACCGGGTTCGTACCCGGCCCCGGCGCCGCCGATGGCAGGCCCAAAGGCGGCACGATGCTGCCGCCACCGCCGGCCAGCGGCGGCCCGCCGCTGGCGCTGACCTGCCCCTGCGCCTCGGGCCGCCCCAGCGGGGGTTTGCGCGCAATTGGCTCGGAAAACGCCAGCATCACCACCAGCATGACGAGCAACAGCGTCATCACGTCCAGGTAGGTGAGCAGCCAGGTTTCCTCCTCCGGCACCGGTTCGGGGTCGGCATGCCAGCGCTGGTAACGCCCTTTTTGCAGGGGGCCGGGGGTCACCGGCGGCGCGGCCGCAGGCGCCGGTGGCGGCGCCCCTTTGCGCGCGGCCTCCAGCGCCCGACCCAGGGCCTCGTGGAACTGCCGCTCGTTCACGACGGCCGTCCCTCACCGCGCCCCGCCTCGCATCCGGCGGCGCCGTTGCCCGCCGCCGGCACGCCGGTGGGGGTATCGCGGATTTCGTCCTCGCGGTGCGCGACGAAGGAGTTGAGCGTCTCGCGCATCAGCGACGGGCTGCGCCGCGCACACATCATCGAGATGCCCTGCAGCACCATGTTCATGAGCACGATGCGCTGCTCGGTGCGCCGCTCCAGCTTGACCGCCACCGGCTTGAACACCAGATTGGCCAGCAAAATGCCATAGAACGTGGTCATCAGCGCCACGGCCAGGTGCCGTCCGATGACCACCAGGTCCCCGCTGGCCACCACGTCCATCAGGTTGATCAACCCGACCAGCGTGCCGATCATGCCAAAGGCGGGCGCGTAGCTGGCCATGACGCGAAAGAGCTGCGCCTCGGCCGCCTCCTTGGCCTTCATGCGCGAGATGCGCCACTGCAGCAGGTCGAGGATATCCTCCTCCGGAATGCGGTCGATCACCAACTGCACACCGGTGCGCAAAAACGGGTTGGATATGCGCGGCAGCGCCTTTTCCACCAGCACCGGGTCGTCGCGCATCCACAGGCGCGAGATGTCCACCAGCTCCTCGATGTCGCGCTCGGTGTAGAGGCGCTCGTTGCGCATGACCGTGCCGATGAGCTTGAAGACGCGCAGCACCTCGCCCATGGGGTAGCTCAGGAAGGTGGCGGCCATGGTGCCCACCAGCACGATGCCGATGCTGGGCCAGTCGATGAACAGCCAAGGGTCGTCGGCCGCAAACAGGATGAGCACGCCCAGCAGCACGACGCTGGCGACCATGCCGATCAGGGTGGAGGGATTCATCCGCACAGGCTCCTAGGACGGCCGCGGACGGCAGCGGGCCCCACGGGCACCGGCCGACGATCACACGCCGCGTGGCCTATTGTGCCCCAGCCCCGCGCCAGCGACCGCAGCGGCGCAGTAGAATGCGCCACCGGGCCCAAACGTTGGAGCCCGGTGTTGGGTGTCCACCGCCCCGTGCTGGCGGCCTCGGATACCACCGGCTCCAAATCAAGCGCTCGCAGCCATTGGGCCGCGCACTGCCTCAACGCGCCGCCCACCCGCCTGCCGACCTGCACCGACAGGCATCACTGCCACCCGGAGCCTTGACCATGGACATCTTCGACTACGACAACGTGCTGCTGCTGCCGCGCAAGTGCCGCGTGGAAAGCCGCAGCGAATGCGACACCTCGGTGGAATTCGGCGGCCGCCGCTTCAAGCTGCCGGTGGTGCCGGCCAACATGAAGACGGTGATCGACGAGCGCATCAGCGCCTACCTGGCCGCCAACGGCTACTTCTATGTGATGCACCGCTTCGACCTGGACAGCGTGGCCTACGCGAAAAGCATGCGCGACAAGGGCCTGTTCGTCTCGATCAGCTCGGGCGTCAAGCCGGCCGACTACGCCGTCATCGACCGCCTGGCCGCCGAAGGCGTGGGCGCCGACTACATCACCATCGACATCGCCCACGGCCATGCCGAGAGCGTGCGCCGCATAATCGAGCACATCAAGCACAGGCTGCCGCAGGCGTTCGTGATCGCCGGCAACGTGGGCACGCCCGAAGCCGTGATCGACCTGGAAAACTGGGGCGCCGACGCCACCAAGGTGGGCATCGGCCCGGGCAAGGTGTGCATCACGCGACTCAAAACGGGCTTTGGCACCGGCGGCTGGCAGCTCTCGGCGCTCAAGTGGTGCGCGCGCGTGGCGACCAAACCCATCATCGCCGACGGGGGCATCCGCCACCACGGCGACATCGCCAAGAGCGTGCGCTTTGGCGCGGCCATGGTGATGATAGGCTCGCTGTTCGCCGGCCACGAGGAATCCCCGGGCCAAACCGTCGAAGTGGACGGCCAGCGCTACAAGGAGTATTACGGCTCGGCCAGCGACTTCAACAAGGGTGAGTACAGGCACGTCGAGGGCAAGCGCATCCTCGAGCCGATCAAAGGGCACCTGGCCGACACGCTGCGCGAGATGCAGGAAGACCTGCAAAGCGCCATCAGCTACGCCGGCGGGCGCGTGCTGGCCGATCTGCGCAAGGTCAACTACGTGATCCTGGGCGGCGAAAACGCCGGCGAACACCTGCTGATGTGAGGCCGGCGGCGCACCCCTTCAGCGGGCAAAGCCGCGTGGCGCGTGCTCCGCGCGCCGCGCCTGCGGCGCTCCGCGGCCCCAGCCGCGGCCACCCGGCTTGCCCGCCGGGCGGCGGTCGCTGCGCGGCGCCGCGGCAGGCATGCGCGGCTCCAGGCCGGGGATGGTCTGCGTCGGGATCGGCTGGCGGCTGAACGCCTCGATGGCGCCGATGCGCCGGCGGTCGCGCGGCTCGGCCATGGTGACGGCCAGACCGCGACGGCCGGCACGGCCCGTGCGGCCGATGCGGTGCACGTAGTCCTCGGCCTTCATCGGCAGCCCGTAGTTGAAGACGTGGGTGATGGTGGGCACGTCGATGCCGCGCGCGGCCACGTCGGTGGCCACCAGAATCTGCACCTGGCCCTGGCGCAGCGCCTGCAGGCGGCGGTTGCGCAGGCCCTGGCTGAGCGCGCCGTGCAACGCCACGGCGGCAAAGCCCGCCTGCTGCAGGTCTTGCGCCAGCTCGTCGCACTCGATTTGCGTGCTGGCAAACACGATGGCCTGCTCGATCGCCTCGTCGCGCAACCAGTGGTCCAGCACGCGCCGCTTGTGCGACGGGCTGTCGCACCAGTACAGGCGTTGCTCGATGTGGGTGTGGCGGTCCTGCGCCGTCTCCAGGGACACGCGCTGCGGATCGCGCATGATGCGTGCCGCCAACGCCTGCACCCGCGGCGCGAAGGTGGCGCTGAACATCAGGGTCTGGCGACGGCCTTCGGTCAGGCGATGAATCTCGGCCAGATCCTCGGCAAAGCCCAGGTCCAGCATGCGGTCGGCCTCATCGAGCACCACATGCTGCACCGCGGCCAGCCGCACATGGCCCCCGCGGTGCAGGTCGAGCAAGCGTCCCGGGGTGGCCACCACCACGCTGGCACCGGCCAAGCGCTGCAGCTGCACCGCGTAGGGCATGCCCCCCACCACCGTGGCCACGCGCACGCCGCGCGTGTGGCGCAGCAGGTCCACCGCGTCCCGGGCCACCTGCTGGGCCAGCTCGCGCGTGGGGCACAGCACCAGCGCCTGGGGCGCCGCCGGCTCGAAGCGCCCGCGCGCCCCTGCGCGGCCACGGCGCTCGGGCGCACGCTCGGCGCGATCGGCTTCAACCGCGCCGTGGCGGCACAGCGCGTCGAGCACGGGCAGTAGGTAGGCCGCGGTTTTGCCGCTGCCGGTCTGGCTCGACACCATCAGGTCAGCGCCGGCGCCGTCGCGCATCAGCGCCAGGGGGATGGCCGCCTGTTGCACTGGGGTGGGCTGGGTAAACCCCAGGTCGGTCACCGCGCGCACCAGCGCCTGGGCCAAATCCAGCGCGGCAAAGCCGCTGTCGCGGCCGCTGGCCGCTGCAATCATCGTTGTCATGTTTCGATCCGTTGGGTTGACATCACATCGACCACCAACGAATCAATCCAAACACGGGGACCGGCAAGCAGCAGATGCAACAAAAAACCGGCACCGATGGGTGCCGGTTGTCCGCATTATGGCACAAAGCGGGCTTTATGGCGACAGCAGCAGCTCCACCACGCGGTAGAGCACGGCCGCCAGCAGCGCCGTCGCCGGCACGGTGACGATCCACGCCGCGACGATGCGCATGACCACCGAGCGCTTGACCACCTCCTGTTTGTAGGCCTTTTTGAACGCCTTGCGCTCTTTCTTGCTGAACCAGCCGGGGGCCAGCTCACCGCGGCGCTCGAGCTCCTTGGCACGGCGCTTCATCTCGGCGAGCATGCGTTTTTTCTCCTCCACCGGCGCGGCCTCGAAGCGCTTGAGATACGCCTCCACCGCCTCCAGGTCCTCACCTTGATGCGCGGCGCGCACCACCGCCTCCATCTTGGCGTAGTTGACCTTGAGCAGCTCGCGCAAAAAACCCACGCCAAACACCGCCCCGATCGAGACGTGCGTCGTCGACACCGGCATGCCCAGTTGCGAGGCCACGATCACCGTCACCGTAGCCGCCATCGCGATCGCGTAGGCGCGCATGCGATCGAGCTCGGTGATTTCCTTGCCCACCGTCACAATCAGCTTGCCCCCATACAGCGCCAGACCCACGGACAAACCCAGCGCGCCCAACACCATGATCCAGGTCGGGGTCGCGGCCTTGGCCACCACCGCGCCGTTGAGCACCGCCTCGTAAATCGCGGCCAAGGGCCCAATGGCGTTGGCCACATCGTTGGCCCCGTGGATTGTGCAACCTCTTTTCTGTAAATTTCCGGTTGGGTGGTCATGACAACCGGGTTACAGGTTGAAGTTGAGATAGACCTTGCCGGTCAGCCACTCGTCGTCGAGTTCGGCGAGCATTGCGGAAAC
>NZ_VJOL01000034.1 GCF_007556705.1 Tepidimonas thermarum
GCGGCCGACGCCGTTGGCGCGCAGCGACAGGCCACACGCCCGCGCCACGGCCTGGTGCCAGTCGTAGATGGCCTGCCGCAGCGCGGGCGCCACGGGGCCGGCGGGTGGCGCGTCGATCAGCTGGGCTTCCAGCGCGTGGGTCTGCTCGGCCAACGCGGCCAGCCCCGCCACCCGCGCCGCCCCTTTGGCGGTGTGCAGCAGGCGCAGCAGCTCGGCGTGGGCGGCCGCCTCGCCCTCGCGTGCCCAGCGCTCGACAGCGGCGCTCACGCGCGGCAGCAGGGCGTCGGCCTCGGCCCGGAAGTCGTCCAGCGCCTCATCGGCCTCATCAACCCCATCGGCTCCATCGGCTCCATCGGCTCCATCGGCTCCATCGGCTCCATCGGCTCCATCGGCTCCATCGGCTCCATCGACCCCACGGGCCGGGCTGGTCGCAGCGGCCGACGCCGTTGGCGCCGCCGGCCATTGCGCCAACGCGCGCAGCGTCGCCGCGGCCGGCTCGCGGTAGCACCCCGCCGCCAACTGGTGCAGCAAGGCGCGCAGCTCGGCAGCGGCGCGCGCCACGCTTTGGCGCTCCGCGGCGCTGACCTGCGCGGGCGTTTGCGCGCGCTCCAGCGCCCCTTCCAGCGCTTGCGCCAGGGCAGCCAAGGCGGTGTGGCCGATCGCACCGGCCTGCCCCGCCAGGGCATGGGCATGCGCCGCCGCGGCGGGCAGATCGGCGGCTTGCCCATCGGCCCACGCGGCCAGCGCCGTCTCCAGCGCCAGCGACGCCGCATCGGCCTCCTGCAAAAACACGGTGTAGAGGTGCGCGTCCAGCGTCAACGGCCCGATGCGCACGGGCGGGGTGGGTGGCGGCTGCGACCCGGCACCGGGCAGCGGCACCGCCGTCGATGCGGCGGACGGTGGGCGACCTGCTGGCGCGGCAGGCGCCGGGCCCACGGGCGCGGTGGCATCGGCAGCCGCGGGCGCGGTGGCATCGGCAGCCGCCCATAAGGCCTCGAGGGCGGCGCGGCGCTGCGCTTCGTCCGGCGGGGCAACGGCTGCGCGCCAAGCGTCGATCCAGGGGACGAGCTGCGCCTGCACGGCGGCCACGGCGTGCCACTGCGTCTCCGACACGGGCTGGGCGTCGGCCAGCCAGGCGTTGAGCCGCCGCTCAGCCTGCCAGGCGGCCTCGCCGAGCTCGGTCAGGCCGACCAAGCGTGCGCTGCCCTTGAGGGTGTGGAACAGCCGGCGCAGCCGCGCCAGCACCGCCGCGTCCGCTGGCTCGGCGCGCAGCGCGGCCAGCGCGGACGCCATCTCGTCCAGCAGGGCACGGGCTTCCTCGAGGAAGACGGTCCGGTCGTCCGCGTCGGTGGCGGCATCCGCCGTGGCGTGCGCGGTGGCAACGGTGGTGTCGGCCGGCGGACCGGCCGCCGGGCCATGCCCCTGCGCGGCAGCGTCAACGGGATGCGCGGCCGCCTCGTGCACCTCCGGCGTGGCGGTGGCCCGCACCGCGCGCAACACGCCGGCATCGGGGTCGAAATGAAAATCCGCCACCGCCAGGGCCGGATCGCGCTGCCACGCCTCGATGCAGGCCGCCAGCGCGGCCAGGTTGGCGCCGATGCGCTCCGTCTGTCGCTGCCGCTCAGCGGGCGGCGGCAGCGCGCCGGCCAGCCAGCCGTCCAGGATCGCCACCACCGCCGCCAGCGCCGCGTGCGCCGCCGGCAGGTCCAGCGCCTCGGCGCTGCCCTGCAGCCGGTGCAAGCGGGTGGATGCGTCGCGCAGCGCGGCCCCGGCCGTGGCGTCGGGCTGCTGCCACCAGGCGTCGAGAGCGCTTTCGGCGGCGGCCAATTCACGGCGCCACGCGGCGGCCAGGTGTCGCGCGCCCTCGCGCGCCAGCCAGTCGCGGTACCGATCGTGGAGCCAGGCGGGCGGCGGCGCCAGGGGGTGCCCCGCGGCCGCGCCCTGCAGGCGCTCGGCCAGGGTCTGCAGCCGCTGCGCCTGTTCGGGGTCGGTGGGGTCCAGCGTCTCCCACTCGGCCTGCAGGCCCAGCAGCACCTGCGCCGCCTCCGCCGACGCGTCCGCCCCGCGCGCCGCACTCGGCGCAGCCCAGGCACGCCAGGCGTCGGCCAGCGCCGGCCAAGGGGGCGGCAGCGCCTCGAGCGCCTGGGCCAGCTCGGCCAGCGCTGCCGCTTGCGCGCCGGTGGCTGCGCCGTCCGCTTCCCACGCCTGCTGCAAAGCGGCCGCTGCTGCCTGGGCGCGCTGCACCGTCTGCGGATCGACCGCGCCAAGGACGCGCCGCTGCGGGTCCCAGCGCAGGGGCTGTGTCCAGCCCATTGTGCGCCACAGGGCGGCCGCGTGGGGCAGCGCGTCGTCCGGGGCGGGGTCGATGCGCGCGGCCAGATACAGCCACTCCTGCGCGACAGCGTCGCAGTGCGCGGCCGGCGCGTCGCCTGCCGCCACCAGCCGCAGCAGCGCCGCCAGGGCGCGCTTGAACCACATGTCGGGGGGCAGCCGCTGCGCCGCCGCCGCTTCGAAGACGGCCGCGGCGATCTGCCACAGGCGCCGCTGTGCGGGCGGCTCGACGGCGCGCGCAACACCCGCCGCCAGCCGCACCAGCGCCGCCGCCGCGTGGCTGTGCCCGTCGCGCAGCAGCGGCAACGCCAGCCGCTCGAGGTGGGTGCGCGCGCGCGGCCCGGGCGCGATGGGTGGGCCCGGCAGGCACGCCATCGGCGGCGGGAGCGCCACCGGCCACAGGTCGATCGGGTGGGCGCGCGCCTGGGCCCACTGCCGCCAGTCGCGGTAGACGGGGAACAACGCCAACCCGGGCAAGGCCTGCCGGCGCAGATGGCGGTGCAGCTGGTCGCGCAGCGCCCACACACCGTGCGCGACCAGGGGCACGACGCTGGCCTCGGCCAGCAGCGGCTGCTCGGCCAGGCGCTCGAGCACGACCTGCAACGCGGCCACGGTGCGCGATTCGGCGCTAAGCTCCACCATTTCCAGCGCCCCCGCAGCCTGGTGCAGCGCCTGCGCCTGCCAGCGCAGCTCGACCGGGTCCACCGGGGCCAGGTCTCCCGCGCGCGAGCGCGCGCACGCCGCCACGTACTCGCGCACGGCGGCCAGCGCCGCGTCCAGGGTGTGCTCCAGCTCGTCCAACAGCCACGCCAGCGGCTGTGGATCGGGGCCAGAAGCGCCGCCAGCCGGCCAGGCGCTCGGTGCGTGCGCGGGCGCCGTCACGTCGTCAACGGACCTTGAAGCGCGCCACCGACTGGCGCAACTCGTCGGCCACGCGGGCCAGCTCGCGCACCTGCTGCACCGTCGAGCGCGTGCCCTCGGCGGTCTGCTCGGTCACGCCCAGGATGTGCTGGATGCTCGTCGCGGTCTGGTTGGCCAGCGCCGCCTCGCGGTCGGCCGAGGCGGCGATCTGCTCGACCAACTCGGCCGCCTGCCGCGACAGGCGGTCGATCTCGGCCAGGGCCGCACCGGCGTTGTCCGACAGGCGCGTGCCCTCGACCACCTCGTGCGTGGAGCGTTCCATCGCCAGCACCGCGTCGCGCGTGTCGGCCCGGATGGCGCGCACCAGGGCAGCGATCTGGCGCGTGGCGTCCGCGCTGCGCTCGGCCAGACGCTGCACCTCCTCGGCCACCACGGAAAACCCGCGCCCGGCCTCGCCAGCGCTGGCGGCCTGGATCGCGGCGTTGAGCGCCAGCACGTTGGTCTGCTCGGTGATATCGGCGATCAAGTCGGTGATTTCGCCGATCTCCTGCGACGACTCCCCCAGCCGCTTGATGCGCCGCGCCGTGTCCTGAATTTGCTCGCGGATGGTGTTCATACCACCGATGGATGCCTGCACCGCGCGGGCGCCCGACTCGGCCGCGGCGCGGGCCTGGCGCGCGGTGTCAGCCGACGCCTGCGCCTGCGCCGCGACGTCCGTGATGCGGCGCGACATGTCGAGCACCGCTTGGCCGCTCTCGCGGATTTCGCGCAGCTGCTCGGTCGAGGCCGCCAGCAGCGCCAGCGACGTGCCCTCGACGCGCGCGGTGGTGTCGGTGACGCGCTGCGCGGCGGCCTGCACCTGCGTCACCAGGCTGCGCAGTTCCTCCACGGTGTAGTTGACCGAATCGGCGATCGCACCGGTGATGTCCTCGGTCACCGACGCCTGCTGCGTCAGGTCGCCTTCGGCCACGGCCTGCAGCTCATTCATCAGACGCAAGATGGCGGCCTGCGTGGCGTCGTTGACACGCTTGGCCTCGCGCTGCTGCGCCACAGCCTGGGCACGCGTGCGTGCCAGCTCCGCCTCGCACGCGTGCAGGGCCGCACGCGCGGTGCCTGCGGCCCGCACCCACGCGCCCAGGGCCAACGCGCCGGCGCCTGCGGTCAGCAGCGGCCACCACGCCGCCGGCAGCGGCAAGCGGTCCCCCGCGAACAGGGGGGCGAGCGCCAACACCGCCATGGCCAGCATCCCCGCCACGGCCCACGCCCCCACCACGGGGGCTCTCGCAGCGTCGGCCTGCGGGGCGCTGGCCACGGGCCGCCGGTCCCCCGTGCGCCCGGCCGCGGGCGCGGCGTCGAGGCTCGTTTCCGCGGGCAACCGGCTCGGGGGCGCGGCGGACGCGGAAAAGGTGCTGGCCGCCGCGTCCCCGAGGGTCGATCCACCCTCGCCGAGGGTGGAGTCAAGCCCCGACGGGACGTCGTCGGTTGGCGGATTGGACGGCGCAGCGGCGCGCCGCTTCAGGGCATCAAACATGGTCCATCCTCCGCTGCGGCACCCATGCCGACTGGTACATCCCCACCGCGTCGATGCGCGCGCGCAGCACATGCGCATCGAGCACCGGCCACAGGTCCCCGGCGGCGTCGCGCCACGCCTGGCCCCAAGGCGGGGGCGCTGCGGCAGGCGTCAGCGGCGCCGCGCGCAAGCCCGGCAGGCGGTCCACCTCCAGCGCCACCGGCACGCCCGCGGCGGGGGCCAACACCACCCAGTACGCCGGTGTGGGCGCGGCACGGGCGCCATCGGCGGCGGGCACGCCCAACGCCTCCACCCAGTCGATCGGCACCACCACCCCGCCGCGCCAGGCCGCCACGCCGTGCGCCCACGGGCGCGCGTGGGGCAACGCCGCCTGTGGCAGCGGCCGCAACACCTCGGCCGCGTCGGTCAGGGGCAGCAGGGCCTGCACGCCGCGCCAACTCAACGCCAACCAGCCGGGGCGCTGCGGGGCGCTTTCGGCCTGTGCCAACCGGCGCGCCAAGTCGGCCTGGAAGGCGGCCAGCGTCCGTGCCCGCCGTGGGGCGCCCTCAGCGCGCGGCGCCATCGCCCCCTCCCGGTGCCAGCAACGCCCCGATCTTGCCCAGCAGCACCCCCGGATCGACCGGCTTGGTGACGTAGTCACGCGCCCCCTGGCGCAAGCCCCAGACGCGGTCGGTCTCCTGCCGCTTGCTGGAGCAGATGACGATCGGAATGTCCGCGTAAGCCGGATGGCGCGCGATGGTGCGGGTCAGCGCAAAGCCGTTGGTGCCCGGCATGACCACGTCCATCAGGATCAAGTCAGGGCGCCGGTCCTCGAGCGCGCGCCACGCCTGCTCGGCATCGAAAGCGCTGCGCACCTGGTAGCCGTGGCGCGTGAGCAGCTGGCGCAAATACACCTGCTCGGTGCGCGAGTCGTCCACCACCAGGATGTCCTTCACGGCCGCCACCCCGCCACGCTACCGCGCCTGCGCCAGCGCGCCGGACGGGGCATGGCGCGCCACCGCCTCCAGCAGGCCCTCGGCCGTGAATGGCTTGGCCAGATGGTCGCTGGCTCCGGCCAGGCGCGCGCGGGCCACGTCGAACACCCCATCGCGCGAGGACAGCATCACCACCGGCAGCGCCGCGTAGCGCGGGTGGCGTTTGAGGATGGCGCAGGTCTGGTAGCCGTCCAGGCGCGGCATCAGGATGTCGCAAAACACCAGATCCGGCGCGAAATCGTGGATCAGCGCGAGCGCCTCGAAACCATCTGCAGCCAGCCGCACCTCGTGGCCGCCGGCGAGCAGCGCGCGCTCGGCGCTGCGCCGCACCGTCAGGCTGTCGTCCACCACCAGCACCTTGCGCGATGCAGTGGGGCGGGGGTCCATGGCCAGCCTCGGCGCGTCGGTGGGGTCAGATCTGGACCATCTCGAAATCCTCCTTGCGCGCGCCGCACTCCGGACAGGTCCAGTTCACCGGCACGTCCTCCCAGCGCGTCCCGGGCGCAATGCCGTGCTCGGGGTCACCGGCAGCCTCGTCGTAGATCCAGCCGCAGATCAGGCACATCCAGGTCCGGTTGGGGGTCGTCATGGTGGGTTTCGTTGGACGCGTGCAAGTAGAATGCGGCCATTGTAGCCCTGGCCCCCGCGCCGTCTGCCAGTGCCGGCAAGTCCCCCACTGCGCGCCCATGCCCGACGATCCAAACGCTGCCCACGACGCCCCGGCCCGACCGCCGTGCGTGCTGTGCTTCAACGCCAGCGACCCCAGTGGCGCGGGCGGCTTGGCCGCCGACGTGGCGGCGGTTGCCAGCGCCTCGGCGCACGCCCTGCCGGTGACCACCAGCGTGTGGCTGCGCGACACCCGGCAGGTGCACGGCCACCACGCGCTCGAGGCCGAGTGGATCGACGACCAGGCGCGCGCCGTGCTGGAAGACGTGCCCGTGGCAGCCGTCAAGGTCGGCTTTGCGGGTGGGGCCGCAGGGCTGGCCGCCATCGGCGCCATCCTCAGCGACTACGACGAGCTGCCTGTGGTCACGTACCTGCCCGAGCTGGCCTGGTGGACCGACGCCGAGCGCGACGCCTACCTGGAAGCGTGCGAGGAACTGGTGCTGCCCCAGACCGATGTGCTGGTGGGCAACCACCACACGCTGGTGCGCTGGCTGCTGCCCGATTGGGATGACGAGCGCCCGCCTGGCCCGCGCGACATCGCCCGCGCCGCCGCGGCGCACGGCGTCCCCTTCACACTGGTGACCGGCAACCGGCAGGGCGACCGCCTCGACAACCACCTGGCCTCGCCCGAGTCCGTGCTGGCGCACGCGCACTTCGAACGCATCGACGCCACCTTCATCGGCGCGGGCGACACGGTGTCGGCTGCGCTGACCGCCCTGCTGGCCCACGGCAGCGAACTGGCCCAAGCCGGGGCCGAGGCGCTGGGCTACCTCGATCAGGCGCTGGCCAACGGCTTTCAGCCCGGCATGGGGCATGCCGTGCCCGACCGCCTGTTTTGGGCCGACGACGACCGCGCCGACGACCCCCACGACACCGCCACCGAACCATGACCGATCGCAACCAAACCCTGTTCGACCGCGCCAAGACCGTCATCCCGGGCGGCGTGAATTCGCCCGTGCGCGCCTTCAAGGCGGTTGGGGGCACGCCGCGCTTCATCACCCGCGCCCAGGGCGCCTACCTGTGGGACGCCAACGGCCAGCGCTACATCGACTACATCGGCTCCTGGGGGCCCATGATCCTGGGGCATGGCCACCCGGAGGTGTTGCAGGCCGTTGAGGCCGCGGCGCGCGACGGCTTTTCGTTTGGCGCGCCCACCGAGCGTGAGGTTGAGCTGGCCGAGGCCATCATCGACCTCGTGCCCAGCCTGGAGATGGTGCGCCTGGTCAGCTCGGGCACCGAGGCCGGCATGAGCGCCATCCGGCTGGCGCGCGGCGCCACCGGGCGGCCCAAGATCATCAAGTTCGAGGGCTGCTACCACGGCCACGCGGACGCCCTGCTGGTCAAGGCCGGCTCGGGGCTGGCCACCTTTGGCCACCCGACCAGCGCCGGCGTGCCGCCAGAGGTGGTGCAGCACACGTTGGTGCTGGAGTACAACAACGTGGCGCAACTGGAGGCGGCCTTTGCGGAGCATGGCGCGCAGATCGCCGCCGTGATGATCGAGCCGATCGCCGGCAACATGAACTTCGTGCGCGCCAGCGTGCCCTTCGTGCGCCGCTGCCGCGAGCTGTGCACCCAGCACGGGGCGCTGCTGGTGTTCGATGAGGTCATGACCGGCTTTCGCGTGGCGCTCGGCGGCGCGCAAAGCGTGTACGCGCGCCTCATCCCGGGCTTTGCGCCGGACATGACCGTCATGGGCAAGGTCATCGGTGGCGGCATGCCGCTGGCGGCCTTTGGGGGCAAACGCGCCGTCATGGAACAGCTCGCCCCGCTGGGGCCGGTGTACCAGGCCGGCACCTTGTCGGGCAACCCGGTGGCCACCGCCTGCGGCCTGGCCACGCTGCGGTTGATCCGGCAGCCGGGCTTTTTCGATCGTCTGGCCGCGCGCACACGCGCCCTGGTCGAGGGCCTCAAGGCCGAAGCCGACCGCGCCGGCGTGCCGTTCAGCGTGGACAGCGAAGGGGGCATGTTTGGCTTTTTCCTGCTGCCCGAGCTGCCGCAAAACTACGCCCAGGTCATGGCCAGCGACAGCGCGCGCTTCAACCGGTTCTTCCACGGCATGCTCGAGCGCGGCGTGTACTTCGCTCCGGCGCTGTACGAGGCGGGCTTCGTCAGCGCCGCGCACACCGAGGCCGACATCGCCGCGACGCTGGAGGCCGCGCGCGCGGTCTTGGCCACGCTCTGACGCCCCGATGCCGAACCGCCGCGATTGCCTGCTTGGCCTGGCCGGTCTGCTGACCCTGCCCCACGCCCTGGCGGAGCCGGCGCCGCGGCGCCACGGCCACCTGATCGCGGTCGGCGGCGCCGAGGACCGCGAGCGCGACCGCCTGATTCTGCGCCGCTTCATCGAGGTCAGCGGTGGCCCGCAGGCGCGGCTGCTGCTGCTCACCGCGGCCAGCGGCGACCCGGCGGGGGCCTGGGCCGGCTACCAAAGCGTCTTTGCCGAGCTGGGGGCGCAGCGGGTCGAACCGATCGACTTTCGCACGCCGCAGGAGGCCAACGACCCTGCGGCGGTGCAGCGCATCCTGGACGCGGACGGCATTTACATCGGTGGCGGGGACCAGCGCCGGCTGATGTCCGTGTTGTGGGAGTCGCAAGCGGCGCGCGCCCTGCACCTGGCGTTTCACCTGCGCGGCTGCTGCATCGGCGGCACCAGCGCGGGGGCGGCAGCGCTGTCGCGCCAGATGCTGGCCATCGGCGAGCCTGCGTTGCGTCCCTACCGCGACGCGGTCTCGCTCGACATCGGCCTGGGCCTGATCGCCAGCGCCATCATCGACCAGCACTTCAACGAACGGCACCGCCTGGGACGGCTGTTGTCGGCGCTCGCCCTGCGCCCGGACCTGCTCGGGGTCGGGATCGACGAGGACACGGGCCTGCTGATCGAACGCGGTCGCGCCATCGAGGTGCTGGGCCACGGCGCCGTCACCCTCATCGACGGCCGGCAGATGCGCTCCAACGTGCGCGAGGTGGACCCCGAACAGCCGCTGCAGATGCTGGACGTGCGGCTGCACCTGCTGCCGGCCGGCACGCGCTACGAGCTGGTGGACACCGACCCCGAAACGCCTGCCCCGCCGCCCGCCTTGCGCCAAGCGCTGGAACTGCTGGTGCGGCCTGGCCCCATCCGGGGGTGAGGCAGGCGCCGCGTCAGCGCAAACGGGCCAACAAGGCGCCGTCGGCCGGCGCGCCCAGAGGCACCCACACCCGCAGCGGGTTGCCCGCCGCCACCTCGATGGCGCGCCCGTCGGCATCCTGCATCGCGGTCAACGTCAGCACGCGGTTGCCCGCCGGGTGGATCACCTCCAGCCGGTCGCCGACGGCAAAGCGGTTCTTGGTTGCCACCTCGGCCCAGCCGTCGGCGCGCACCCGCAGCACGTCACCCACGTACTGGCTGCGCGTGGCCGCCGAATGTCCGCTCAGGTAGTTCTGGTAGTCCTGCGCCGGGCGACGCTCCAACAAGCCACTGGTGTAGCCGCGGTTGGACAGCCCCTCCAGCTCCACCAACAGGCGCGGGTCGAACGGTCGGCCCGCCACCGCATCGTCGATGGCGCGTCGGTACACCTGCGCCGTGCGCGCCACGTAGTACACGCTCTTGGTGCGCCCTTCGATCTTGAGCGAATCGACCCCGATGCGCACCAGCCGCTCCACATACTCCACCGCCCGCAGGTCACGGCTGTTGAGGATGTAGGTGCCGTGCTCGTCCTCCATGATGGGCATGAGTTCGCCGGGCCGCTCGCTCTCCTCCAGCAGCCAGACGCGGTCCGCCAACGGGTGGCGCCGCCCGTCGCCGGTGGTGGCCGGCGCGGCGTCGGCCTCGGCCTGCTCGCGCGCCCAATCGAAGTCCGCGCCCAGCCGCTGCGGCTGCGCCGCCGCCTCCGGCGCGCAGCCGCCGCCGCAGCCGCCCGACGCCCCCTGACCGCTGAGCGGGCGCACGTCGCCGGTATCGGACTCCTCGGCCGCATGCGTGCCGTAGCGCCAGCGGCAGGCGTTGGTGCACGTGCCCTGGTTGGGGTCGCGCCGGTTGAAATAGCCCGACAGCAGGCAGCGCCCCGAGTAGGCGATGCACAGAGCGCCGTGCACGAACACCTCGAGCTCGACGTCGGGGCAGGCGTCGCGGATCTGCGCCACCTCCTCCAGGCTCAACTCGCGCGACAGGATGATGCGCGACACCCCCGCGCGCTGCCAGAACTTGACCGCGGCCCAGTTGGTGGTGTTGGCCTGCACCGACAGGTGGATCGGCACCTCGGGCCAGCGGCCCCGCTCCATCTCTTCGCGCACCAGCATAATCAGGCCGGCGTCGGCCATGATGAGCGCGTCCGGGCGCAGCGCCACCACCGGCGCCAGGTCGCGCAGGTAGGTGCGCACCTTGTCGTTGTGCGCGATCAGGTTGCTGGTGACAAAGAAGCGCTTGCCGCGCGCGTGCGCCTCGGCGATGCCCTGGGCGATTTGCTCGAGGCGGAATTCGTTGTTGCGCGCGCGCAGCGAGTAGCGCGGCTGGCCGGCGTAGACGGCGTCGGCGCCAAAATCAAACGCCGCGCGCAGGTGGGCCAGCGAGCCCGCGGGCAGCAACAGTTCAGGGGCGGTTCGGTTCATGGCCCCCGATTGTCCGCCCAGCGGCCACCCGCCGGCAGGCCACGCCGCAAAACCCAACCAAAACGGCCCCCGTAGGGGCCGTTGCGATCGGGCGCGCGCGGATCAGACCGTCACGCTCTTGGCCGTCTCGGCGTACTCCTCGATCTGGTCGAAGTTCATGTAGCGGTAGACCTCGCCCGCCTTCTGGTTGATCACGCCCATCTCGGCGTGGTACTCGGCCACCGTCGGCAGCCGTCCCAGACGCGAGGCAATCGCCGCCAGCTCGGCCGAGGCCAGGAACACGTTGGTGTTGCGGCCCAACCGGTTGGGGAAGTTGCGCGTGCTGGTCGACACCACCGTTGCGCCCTCACGCACCTGCGCCTGGTTGCCCATGCACAGGCTGCAGCCGGGCATCTCGGTGCGCGCGCCGGCGGTGCCGAAGGTGGCGTAGTAGCCCTCCTTGATGAGCTCGTTTTGGTCCATCTTGGTCGGCGGCGCCACCCACAGGCGCACCGGGATGTCGCGCTGGCCGTGCAGCAGCTGGGCCGCAGCGCGGAAGTGGCCGATGTTGGTCATGCACGAGCCGATGAACGCCTCGTCGATCTTCGTGCCCGCCACCGCCGACAGCGGGCGCGCATCGTCCGGGTCGTTCGGGCAGCACAGGATCGGCTCGGTGATCTCGTTGAGGTCGATCTCGATCACGGCTGCGTATTCGGCATCCGCATCCGCCTCGAGCAGCTGCGGGTTGGCCAGCCACGCCTCCATGGCCTTGATGCGCCGCGCCAGCGTGCGCGCATCCTGGTAGCCGTCGGCGATCATGTTCTTGAGCAGCACGATGTTGGACTGCAGGTACTCGATGATCGGCTCTTTGTTGAGCTTGATCGTGCAGCCCGCTGCCGAGCGCTCGGCCGAGGCATCCGAGAGTTCGAACGCCTGCTCCACCTTCAGGTTGGGCAAGCCCTCGATTTCCAGGATGCGGCCCGAGAAGATGTTTTTCTTGCCCTTCTTCTCGACCGTCAACAGCCCCTGCTTGATGGCGTAGTAGGGAATGGCGTGCACCAGGTCACGCAGCGTGATGCCGGGCTGCATCTGGCCCTTGAAGCGCACCAGCACGCTCTCGGGCATGTCCAGCGGCATGACGCCGGTGGCCGCCGCAAACGCCACCAGACCGGAGCCGGCCGGGAAGCTGATGCCGATCGGGAAGCGCGTGTGGCTGTCGCCGCCCGTGCCCACGGTGTCGGGCAGCAGCATGCGGTTGAGCCACGAGTGGATCACGCCGTCGCCTGGGCGCAGGCTGACGCCACCGCGGCTGCTGATGAAGGCGGGCAGCTCGCGGTGCATCTTCACGTCCACCGGCTTGGGGTACGCGGCCGTGTGGCAGAACGATTGCAAGACCAGGTCGGCGCTGAAGCCCAGGCAGGCCAGGTCCTTGAGCTCGTCGCGCGTCATCGGGCCGGTGGTGTCCTGGCTGCCGACGGTGGTCATCTTGGGCTCGCAGTACGTGCCCGGGCGGATGCCCTTGCCTTCCGGCAAGCCGCAGGCGCGCCCGACGATTTTTTGCGCCAGCGTGTAGCCCTTGCCCGAGTCCACAGGCGCCTTGGGCAGACGAAACACCGTCGACGGCGGCAGACCCAAAAATTCGCGCGCCTTGCCGGTCAGACCGCGGCCGATGATGAGGTTGATGCGGCCACCCGCGCGCACCTCGTCCAGCAGCACCTCGCTCTTGAGCTGGAAGGCGGCGATGACTTCGCCGTTCTTCTCGATCTTGCCGTCGTAGGGATAAATGTCGATGACGTCACCGAACTCGATCTTGCTGACGTCCACCTCGATGGGCAGTGCGCCGGAGTCTTCTTGCGTGTTGAAAAAGATCGGCGCGATCTTGCCGCCCAGCGTCACGCCACCGAAGCGCTTGTTGGGCACGTAGGGGATGTCTTCACCGGTCCACCAGATGACGCTGTTGGTGGCGGACTTGCGGCTGGAGCCGGTGCCCACGACATCGCCCACGTAGGCGACGAGGTGGCCTTTTTCCTTGAGCTTTTGCAGCACGCTGATGGGGCCCCGTTTACCGTCTTCGTCCGGCTCGAACGGCGCGTCGGGGCGCTTGTTTTTGAGCATCGCCAGCGCGTGCAGCGGGATGTCGGGGCGGCTCCACGCATCGGGCGCGGGCGAGAGGTCGTCGGTGTTGGTCTCGCCCGGCACCTTGAACGCGGTCACCGTGATCTTGGCCGGCACCTCGGGGCGCGAGAGGAACCACTCGGCATCGGCCCAGCTCTGCATCACGGCCTTGGCGTGGGCGTTGCCGGCCTCGACCTTCTCCGCCACGTCGTGGAAGGCGTCGAACATCAACAACGTCTTCTTCAGTCCTTGCGCGGCGATCGGGGCCACCTCGGCGTCGTCGAGCAGGTCGATCAGCGGCTTGACGTTGTAGCCCCCCACCATCGTGCCCAGCAGCTCGGTGGCCTTGGCCTTGCTGATGAGGCCAACCGCGATATCACCGTGCGCCACGGCTGCCAGGAACGACGCCTTGACCTTGGCCGCATCGTCCACGCCCGGCGGCACGCGGTGCGTCAGCAGCTCGAGCAGGAACTGCGGGTCCTCGCCCGCCGGCGGGTTTTTGATCAGCTCGATCAGCTCAGCCGTCTGCTGGGCGTTGAGCGGCAGCGGCGGAATGCCCAGCGCGGCGCGCTCGGCAGCATGTTCACGATAGGCTTGCAGCATGGTATGTGCTCCAGTCGGTGGAAATCTCATCGAAAGTGGCCGCGCACCGTCTCGGGCAACGCCACGCCGGTGGCGTGGGCCCGCTCCAGCACCTGCCAAAAGTAGCGGAAAGACGCGCGGTCGTGCAAATGCCCCTGGTGCGATATCGGCGCCCAGTCGGCCGCGGCGGCGCGCTCGATGATCGCCGCGGCCTCCTCGACCTCGCCCGGCTGCGGCCGAAACGCCGCCACAATGGGCTCGATCTGGTCGGGGTGGATGCTCCACATGCGCGTGTAGCCGAACTCGCGCGCGGCACGCTCGGCCGCGTGGCGCACGGCCTCGCGGTCACGAAACTCGGTGACCACGCCGTGCGCGGGCACCTTGCCGTGCGCGTGCGCGGCACTGGCAATCTCGAGCTTGGCGCGCCGCACCAGCGGGTGCTCGAACTGGCCGCGCAGCGTCATCGCCGTGGCGGGAATGGCCCCGCCGTGCGCCGAGACGAAGTCCATCAAGCCAAAGCTGAGCGACGCCACGCGCGGGTGCGCCGCGATGTCGAACGCCCGGTGCACGGCGGCCGGCGACTCGATCAGCGCATGCAGCGCCAGCGTGGGCGCGCCCGCCGCATCGAGGGCGGCGGCCGCGCGCTCGACGTCGGCCACCGACTCGACCTTGGGCAGCATGACATGCGTCAGGCGCGCCCCCACCGCCCCCACGATCGTGGCCACATCGGCCTCGAAGGCGGGGTGATCGACCGGGTGCACCCGCACCGCCACGCGCGGCGGCACCGCCGCCGCCCAATCCAGCCCGCGCACCAGTTCGACGATCAACGCCGCGTGCTCGGCTTCGGCGCCCACCGGCGCGCCGTCCTCACAGTCCAGGGTAACGTCGAACCAACACGCGCCATGGCGCGCCGACCACTCGGCCTGCAGCGCCAGGCTCTTGCGCATGCGCGCCTCGACACCGGCGTAGTGGTCGCACACCGGCAATCCCACGGCCCCTGCCTGGGCGCCGAGCAGCACCGCGCGCGGGTGGCGTGACGGCGGCAGGGACGTGGTCATGGCGCGCCGTCCCGGTCAGATCAGGTGCGCCACACCCTGACGCTCTTCTTCGAGCTCGGCCAGGGTCTTGTTGAGGCACTGCTGGCTGAACTCGTCGATCGGCAGCCCCTCGACCACGGTGTATTCACCGTTGGCGCAGGTGACCGGGAAGCCGAACATGACCTCTTGCGGAATGCCGTACCAGCCCTGCGACGGGATGCCCATGGTCACCCATTTGCCGTTCGTGCCCAGCGCCCAGTCGCGCATGTGGTCGATGGCGGCGTTGGCCGCCGAGGCCGCCGACGACAGGCCACGCGCTTCGATGATGGCCGCGCCGCGCTTGCCCACGGTGGGCAGGAAAACGTTGCGGTTCCAGTCCTCGTCGTTGATCATGTCCTTGACCGACTGCCCGTCGATGGTGGCAAAGCGGTAGTCGGCGTACATGGTGGGCGAGTGGTTGCCCCACACGCACAGCTTCTCGATGCTGGAGACCGGCTTGCCGGTCTTGGCGGCGATTTGCGACAGCGCGCGGTTGTGGTCCAGGCGCAGCATGGCGGTGAAGTTTTTCGCCGGCAGGTCCGGGGCCGACTTCATCGCGATGTAGGCGTTGGTGTTGGCGGGGTTGCCCACCACCAGCACCTTGACGTTGCGGCTGGCCGCCTCGTTGAGCGCACGGCCCTGGGCGGTGAAGATCTGCGCGTTGGCCGACAGCAGGTCCTTGCGCTCCATGCCCGGGCCGCGCGGGCGCGCGCCCACCAGCAGCGCGTAGTCGGTGTCGCGGAAGGCGCTCTTGGGATCGCTGTGCGCCTCCATGCCGGCCAGCAGCGGGAAGGCGCAATCCTCCAGCTCCATCATCACGCCCTTGAGCGCCTTTTGGGCCTTCTCGTCCGGGATTTCCAGCAGTTGCAGGATCACCGGCTGGTCCTTGCCCAGCATCTCGCCGGAGGCGATGCGAAACAGCAGCGCGTAACCAATCTGGCCCGCGGCACCGGTGACGGCCACGCGGACGGGCTTCTTGCTCATGGAACTCTCCATTGGGGGGAAATGACAGGGATGAACGGCGCGAGTGTACCCTGGTAAACCCGCATGCGTCAATTTGTCTTATGTCTTATATAAGATATCATTGCACCCATGAAACCCGAGGGCCTCACCGCCAAAACCGCGCCTTCCGTCGCCGAGGCGCCGGCCGCCACCGCGCCGGCGTCGCCTGCGGCGGGCGCGCCCACGCCGGCGTTTAGCCCGCTGTACCAGCAGATCAAGGGCCTGCTGCTGCAAAGCCTGCAGGCCGGCGAGTGGCGCCCCGGTGACCTGATCCCCAGCGAAGTGGAGCTCGCGGCGCGCTTCAAAGTCAGCCAGGGCACGGTGCGCAAAGCCATCGACGAGCTCGCCGCCGACAACCTGCTGGTGCGGCGCCAGGGCAAGGGCACCTTCGTGGCCACCCACGCCGAACAGCACATCCAGTACCGCTTTTTGCGCCTGCACCCGGACGTGGGCACCCTCGACAGCGAAGGGCCGGCCACGCGCGAGGTGCTGGGCTGCCGCCGCGTGCGCGCCAGCGCCGACGTGGCGGCCGCGCTGCAGCTGCGCCCGGGCGACACCGTGGTGCAGGTCACGCGCGTGCTGGCCTTTCATGGCACGCCCACGATCCTGGAGGACTTGTGGCTGCCCGGCACCGCCTTCCGCGGTCTGACGCTGGCCACGCTGGCCGAGCACCCGGGGCCGATGTACGCGCTGTTCGAAACCCAGTTCGGGGTGCGCATGGTGCGCGCCGAAGAGCGCATCAAGGCCGTCGCCGCCCACGAGGTGGCGGCCGAGCGCCTGCAGGTGCCCCCCGGCACCCCGTTGCTGAGCGTGGAGCGGCTGGCCTACACCTACAACGACGTGCCGATGGAGTTGCGGCGCGGCCTGTACCGCACCGATCGGCACCACTATCGCAACGAGCTGAGCTAGCCCGCTGCCCACCCCTTGACCATGCTGCATTGCAATAGAATGCGACAGTTCCCCGTCAGCGACCTGATGAACCATAACGTGTTCGCCGTCATGGCCGCCAGCGGCCCCGCTGACCATGGTGGCCCGTTCTGACCCCAGGAGAAACCCCATGACGCCCATGCGCCCCGCGCGGCCCGAGTTCCGCAATATCAACGCCTTCAAGGACCTCACGACCTACCGGCTGCCCGCCGCAGGCTGGGTCTCGATCCTGCACCGCGCCAGCGGCGCCCTGATGTTCCTGCTGCTGCCGTTCGTGGTGTGGATGATGGACACCTCGCTGTCCTCGGAAATCTCGTACGGCGCCTTCACGGCAGCGTTTTCGGCCGGCATCGGCTTCGTGCCTGGCTGGTTCGTCAAGCTGGTGGTGCTGGCGCTGATCTGGGCCTACCTGCACCACTTCTGCGCCGGCGTGCGCCACCTCATCATGGACGCCACCCACAAGGTGGACAAGGCCTACGGCCGCTCGTCGGCCATCGTGACGCTGGTGCTCAGCCTCGGCCTGACGGCGATCCTCGGCGCCAAGCTGTTTGGCCTGTACTGATCTTTTCCGACGGAGTAACGACAAATGGCAGTCAACTACGGCTCCAAGCGCGTCGTCACCGGCGCGCACTACGGTCTGCGCGACTGGATGGTGCAGCGCGTCACGGCGGTGCTCATGGCCTTGTTCACGGTGGTGTTGCTGGTGCAGGTCATCGCCACGCCCGGCCCCCTGGGGTATGAAGCCTGGGCCGGCATCTTCGCGGCGCAGTGGATGAAGTTCCTCACCTTCGCCGTGGTGCTGGCGCTGGCGTGGCACGCCTGGGTCGGCGTGCGCGACATCTGGATGGACTACATCAAGCCCGTGGGCCTGCGCCTGGCCCTGCATGTCTTTACCCTCGTCTGGCTGGTCGGTTGCACGGGCTGGGCGTTTCAAGTGCTTTGGAGGCTGTAAGCCATGACCCTGACTGCGAACCTTCCCCGCCGTCGCTTTGACGTCGTCATCGTCGGAGCCGGTGGCTCCGGCATGCGCGCCTCGCTGCAGCTGGCCCGCGCCGGCCTCAACGTCGCCGTGCTGTCGAAGGTGTTTCCGACCCGTTCGCACACCGTGGCGGCGCAAGGGGGCATCGGTGCGTCGCTCGGCAACATGTCCGAGGACAACTGGCACTACCACTTCTACGACACCGTCAAGGGCTCGGACTGGCTGGGCGACCAGGACGCCATCGAATTCATGTGCCGCGAAGCGCCCAAGGTGGTCTACGAGCTCGAACACATGGGCATGCCGTTCGACCGCAACCCGGACGGCACCATCTACCAGCGCCCCTTTGGTGGCCACACCGCCAACTACGGCGAAAAGCCGGTGCAGCGCGCCTGCGCGGCGGCCGACCGCACCGGCCACGCCATGCTGCACACGCTCTACCAGCAAAACGTCGCCGCGCGCACCACGTTCTTCGTCGAATGGATGGCGCTGGACCTGATCCGCGACGCCGACGGCGACGTGGTGGGCGTCACCGCGCTCGAGATGGAGACCGGCGACGTCTACATCCTGGAAGCCAAGGCCACGCTGCTGGCCACCGGCGGCGCCGGCCGCATCTACGCCGCCAGCACCAACGCCTACATCAACACCGGCGACGGCCTGGGCATGGCGGCACGCGCCGGCATCCCGCTGCAGGACATGGAGTTCTGGCAGTTCCACCCGACCGGCGTGGCCGGCGCGGGCGTGCTGCTGACCGAGGGCTGCCGTGGCGAAGGTGCGATCCTGCTCAACAGCAATGGCGAGCGCTTCATGGAGCGCTACGCGCCCACCCTCAAGGACCTGGCGCCGCGCGACTTCGTCAGCCGCTGCATGGACCAGGAAATCAAGGAAGGGCGCGGCTGCGGCCCCAACAAGGACTACATCCTGCTCAAGCTCGACCACCTGGGGCCGGAGACGATCCACAAGCGCCTGCCCTCGGTGTATGAGATCGGCGTCAACTTCGCCAACGTCGACATCACCAAGGAACCCATCCCCGTCGTGCCCACCATCCACTACCAGATGGGGGGTATTCCGACCAACATCAACGGCCAGGTCGTCGTGCCCGATGGCAACGGTGGCCAAAAGGTCGTGCAGGGCCTGTACGCGGTGGGTGAATGCTCGTGCGTGTCGGTGCACGGCGCCAACCGGCTGGGCACCAACTCGCTGCTGGACCTGCTGGTGTTTGGCCGCGCCGCGGGCAACCACATCGTCGCCCACCTGGACCGTGGCCGCGAGCACAAGCCGCTGCCCAAGGACGCCGCCGACCGCACGCTCGAGCGCCTGAGCCGCCTCGAGTCGCGCACCGACGGCGAATACGCACAGGCGGTGGCCAACGACATCCGCCAGACCATGCAGCAGCACGCCGGCGTCTTCCGCACCCAGGCCAGCATGGACGAAGGGGTGCGCAAGATCAACGCGCTGCGCGAGCGCGTCGGCGCCATCGTGCTCAAGGACAAGTCCAAGGTGTTCAACACCGCGCGCATCGAGGCGCTGGAGGTGGAAAACCTGATCGAAGCCGCCCAGGCGACGATGACCTCGGCTGCGGCGCGCAAAGAATGCCGCGGCGCGCACACCGTCAAGGACTACGAGCGTGGGCCGGACGATCCCGAGTGCCCGCTGGGCCGCAACGACAAGGAGTGGATGAAGCACACCCTGTGGCACAGCGCCGACAACTCGTTGACCTACAAGCCGGTCAACCTCAAGCCGCTGACGGTCGATTCGATCCCGCCCAAGGTCCGCACGTTCTGACGTCCCCACGCCTGAGGTATCCACCATGGCCAAACGCACCTTCAAGATCTACCGCTACGACCCGGACAAGGACGCCAAGCCGTACATGCAAACGCTGGAGGTCGAGCTGACCACCGAGCGCATGTTGCTCGACGCGCTGATCAAGCTCAAGGAGATCGACCCGACGCTGGCGTTTCGCCGCTCGTGCCGCGAGGGCGTCTGCGGCTCGGACGCGATAAACATCAACGGCAAGAACGGGCTGGCCTGCCTGACCAACCTGCGCACGCTGCCGCAGACCATCGTGCTCAAGCCGCTGCCCGGACTGCCCGTGGTGCGCGATCTGATCGTGGACATGACGCTGTTCTTCAAGCAGTACCACTCGATCAAGCCGTACCTGATCAACGACACCCAGCCACCCGAAAAGGAGCGCCTGCAGTCGCCCGAGGAGCGCGAGGAGCTCAACGGCCTGTACGAGTGCATCCTGTGCGCGAGCTGCTCCACCAGCTGCCCGAGCTTTTGGTGGAACCCGGACAAGTTCGTCGGCCCCGCCGGCCTGCTGCAGGCCTACCGCTTCATCGCCGACAGCCGCGACCAGGCCACGAGCGAGCGCCTCGACAACCTCGAGGACCCGTACCGGCTGTTCCGCTGCCACACCATCATGAACTGCGTCGATGTCTGCCCCAAGGGTCTCAACCCCACCAAGGCGATCGGCAAGATCAAGGAATTGATGGTGCGCCGCGCGGTCTGACGGCGCCGCCCAGCCCCGCCCTGCCATGGACGACCACGAGCCCCTCGACGAACGCCAGCTCAGCCGACTGCGCTGGCGCTGCCGCCGCGGGCTGCTCGAGAACGACCTGTTCATCGAGCGCTTTTTCCAGCGCCACGGCCCTCGGCTGACCGTTCGGCAGGCGCGCGGCCTGGAGCGGTTGATGGACCTGGCCGACAACGACTTGCTCGACCTGTTGCTGCAGCGACGCGAGCCCGACGGCGCACTGGCAACGCCGGAGGTCATCGAGGTGCTGGCGTTGCTGCGCACGCCGCCGCGCACGCCGGCCTCACCCACCCCCGAAGCCCCCACCGCTTAGCCCCAAGGAACCCTCATGAAACTTCAAGACCACAAAGCCACGCTGTCCTTTTCCAACGGCGCGCCCAGCGTCGAGCTGCCGATTTACTCGGGCACGATGGGCCCGGATGTGATCGACATCCGCAAGCTCTACGCCCAAACCGGCATGTTCACCTACGACCCGGGGTTTCTGTCCACGGCGTCGTGCCAGTCGGCCATCACCTACATCGACGGCGACAAGGGTGAGCTGCTCTACCGCGGCTACCCGATCGAGCAGCTCGCCACGCAGTGCGACTACATGGAGACGTGCTACCTGCTGCTCTACGGTGAGCTGCCCAACGCCGCGCAGAAGGCCGAGTTCGCGCAGCGCGTGACCATGCACACCATGGTCAACGAGCAGATGCAGTTCTTCCTGCGGGGTTTCCGCCGCGACGCGCACCCGATGGCCGTGCTGACCGGGCTGGTGGGGGCGATGTCGGCCTTCTACCACGACAGCACTGACATCAACAACCCGCAGCACCGCGAAATCGCGGCCATCCGGCTCATCGCCAAGATGCCCACGCTGGTGGCCATGGCCTACAAATACGGCATCGGCCAGCCCTACATGTACCCGCGCAACGAGCTCAGCTACGCGGGCAACTTCCTGCGCATGATGTTTGGCACACCGTGCGAGGACTACAAGGTCAACCCCGTGCTCGAGCGTGCGATGGATCGCATCTTCATCCTGCACGCCGATCACGAGCAAAACGCCTCCACCTCCACCGTGCGGCTGTGCGGCAGCTCGGGCACCAACCCGTTTGCGGCCATCGCCGCGGGCGTGGCCTGCCTGTGGGGCCCGTCGCACGGCGGCGCCAACGAAGCCTGCCTGAACATGCTGGAAGAAATCCAGGCCATGGGCGGCGTCGACAAGATCGGCGAATTCATCGCCAAGGTCAAGGACAAGAACTCGGGCGTGCGCCTGATGGGCTTTGGCCACCGCGTCTACAAGAACTACGACCCGCGCGCCAAGCTGATGCAGGAAACCTGCAACGAGGTGCTGGGCGAGCTGGGCCTGGAAAACGACCCGCTGTTCAAGCTGGCCAAGACGCTGGAGAAGATCGCGCTGGAGGACGACTATTTCGTACAGCGCAAGCTCTACCCCAACGTGGACTTCTACTCCGGCATCGTGCAGCGCGCCATCGGTATCCCGGTCAGCCTGTTCACGGGCATTTTTGCGCTGGCACGCACCGTGGGCTGGATCGCGCAGCTCAACGAAATGCTGGCCGACCCCGAGTACAAGATCGGCCGTCCGCGCCAGCTCTTCACCGGGGCGGCCAAGCGCGACGTCGTGCCGATCGCGCAGCGCTGATCGGCGCGCGGCGGGGTGCCTGGCGCCCCGCTGCGTGAGCGGGCCGCGCCGATCCGGCCCGCAGCCGGCCTCGGCGTGCCGCGCCGTGTGCGCGCCACGCCCCATGCGGCCTCGCCCTACAATGGCAGGCCGCGCACATCGATTGCCTCCGCCATGGGACGCACCCTGTACGACAAGATCTGGGACGAGCACGTCGTCCACACCGAAGAGGATGGCACCGCCATCCTCTACATCGACCGCCACCTGGTGCACGAAGTGACCAGCCCGCAGGCGTTTGAAGGCCTGCGCGTGGCCGGCCGCAAGCCGTGGCGCGTGTCGTCGGTGGTGGCCACGGCCGACCACAACACCCCCACCACCGGGTGGGAGCTGGGCTACGACGGCATCGCCGACCCGATCAGCAAGGAACAGATCATCACGCTCGACGCCAACATCCGCGAGTTCGGGGCGGCGGCGTACTTTCCGTTCCTGAGCAAACGCCAAGGCATCGTGCACGTCATCGGCCCGGAAAACGGCGCCACCCTGCCGGGCATGACGGTGGTGTGCGGCGACAGCCACACCTCCACCCACGGCGCGTTTGGCGCGCTGGCGCATGGCATCGGCACCAGCGAGGTCGAGCACGTGCTGGCCACGCAGACGCTGCTGGCCAAAAAGGCGCGCAACATGCTCATCCGCGTGGAGGGGCAACTGCCGCGCGGTTGCACCGCCAAGGACATCGTGCTGGCCATCATCGGCCGCATCGGCACCGCCGGGGGCACGGGCTACACCATCGAGTTTGCCGGCAGCGCCATCCGCGCCCTGTCGATGGAGGGCCGCATGACCGTGTGCAACATGGCCATCGAAGCCGGCGCGCGCGCCGGGCTGGTGGCCGTGGATGACAAAACCATCGACTACGTGCGCGGCCGCCCGCTGGCCCCCACGGGCGTGGCGTGGGAGCAGGCGGTGGCCTACTGGCGCACGCTGCACTCCGACCCCGATGCGCACTGGGACGCGGTGGTCGAGCTCGACGCCACCCAGATCCTGCCGCAGGTGACCTGGGGCACCTCGCCCGAGATGGTGGTGCCCGTGACCGCGCGCGTGCCCGACCCCGACAAGGAAAAGGACCCGGTCAAACGCGCCGCCATGGAGCGGGCGTTGCAGTACATGGCGCTCACCCCCGGCAAACCCATCACCGACATCACGGTGGACAAGGTGTTCATCGGCTCGTGCACCAACAGCCGCATCGAGGACATGCGCGAAGCCGCAGCCGTGGTGCGCAAGCTCGGCCAGAGGGTGGCGCGCAACGTCAAACTGGCCATGGTCGTGCCCGGCTCGGGCCAGGTCAAGGAACAGGCCGAGCGCGAAGGGCTGCACGAGATTTTCCGCGCCGCGGGCTTCGAGTGGCGCGAACCTGGCTGTTCGATGTGTCTGGCCATGAACGCCGACCGGCTCGAACCCGGCGAGCGTTGCGCCTCCACGAGCAACCGCAACTTCGAAGGACGCCAAGGCGCGGGCGGGCGCACCCACCTGGTCAGCCCCGCCATGGCGGCCGCTGCGGCCATCCACGGCCATTTCGTCGACATTCGCCAGTTTGTCTGATCCATCCCTGCGGAGGTTCGCCATGAAACGCGCACTGTGCTGCACCCTCGCCTGCCTGGGCCTGCTGTTGGCCGGTTGCAACACCGTCCAGGGGCTGGGCAAGGACATCCAAAAAGGCGGCCAAATCCTCCAAGACGCCGGCAAGAAGTAAATGCAGCGCTTCACCATCCACAAGGGCATCGTGGCGCCGATCGACCGCGAAAACGTCGACACCGACGCCATCATCCCCAAGCAATTCCTCAAGTCGATCCGCAAAACGGGCTTCGGGCCCAACCTGTTCGACGAGTGGCGCTACCTGGACCAGCCGGGCCAGCCCGGCGTGCCGGAAAGCCAGCGCAAGCCCAACCCGGACTTCGTGCTCAACCAACCCCGCTACCGGGGCGCGAGCATTTTGCTGGCGCGCAAAAATTTCGGCTGCGGCTCCAGCCGTGAGCACGCGCCGTGGGCGATCGAGCAGTACGGGTTTCGCGCGCTGATCGCGCCCAGCTTTGCGGACATCTTCTTCAACAACTGCTTCAAAAACGGGCTGCTGCCGATCGTGCTGCCCGAGTCCACGGTGGACCGGCTCTTCCACGAGGTCTACGCCCAACCGGGCTATGAGCTGACCATCGACCTCGAGCGTCAGGTCATCGTCGAGCCGCAAGGCGCCGAAATCCCGTTCGAGGTGCAGCCCTTCCGCAAATACTGCTTGCTCAACGGGCTCGACGACATCGGCTTGACCCTGCGCCACGCCGACAAGATTCGCGCCTTCGAGGCCGAGCGGCTGGCCCGCTACCCGTGGCTGGCCCGCACCCTGGCCGGCTGAGTCCCTGTCTGCACGCCCCCACCGTTGATTGCGCCGCCATGAAAATCGCCATCCTGCCCGGTGACGGCATCGGCCCCGAGATCATCGCCGAAGCCGTCAAGGTCCTCAACGCCCTGCGCCTGCCGCTGGAGATGGCCACGGCCCCCGTGGGCGGGGCCGCCTACGCCGCGCACGGGCACCCCCTGCCCGAGGCCACGCTGGCGCTGGCGCGCGACGCGGACGCGGTGCTCTTTGGCGCCGTGGGTGACTGGAAATACGACACCCTGCCGCGCCATCTGCGCCCGGAGCAGGCCATCCTGGGGCTGCGCAAGGCGCTGGGGCTGTTTGCCAACTTGCGCCCGGCCATCTGCTACGCGCAACTCACGCATGCCTCCAGTCTCAAGCCCGAGCTGGTGGCGGGCCTGGACATTTTGATCGTGCGCGAGCTCACCGGCGACATTTACTTCGGCCAGCCGCGTGGCCGGCGCAGCGCCCCGGACGGGCCGTTTGCCGGAACCGACGAGGCCTACGACACCATGCGCTACAGCCGCCCGGAGATCGAGCGCATCGCCCACGTCGCCTTCCAGGCCGCGCGCAAGCGCAGGCGCAAGGTCACCAGCGTCGACAAAGCCAACGTGCTCGAGACCTTCCAGTTCTGGAAAGAGGTCGTCACCGAGGTGCACCGCGACTACCCGGACGTCGAGCTCGAGCACATGTACGTGGACAACGCGGCCATGCAGCTGGTCAAGGCGCCGAAAAAATTCGACGTCATCGTCACGGGCAACATGTTTGGCGACATCCTGTCGGACGAGGCCGCGATGCTCACCGGCTCGATCGGCATGCTGCCCTCGGCCAGCCTCAACGAACGCGGGCAAGGGCTGTACGAGCCCAGCCACGGCAGCGCGCCGGACATCGCCGGCCAGGGCATTGCCAACCCGCTGGCCACGATTTTGTCGGTGGCGATGATGCTGCGCTATTCGCTGCAAATGCCCGAGGCTGCCGACCGCATCGAGGCGGCCGTGCAACGCGTGCTCGCCGACGGCCTGCGCACCCCCGACATCCACAGCGAAGGCACACGGCGCGTCGGCACGGCCGAAATGGGCGACGCCGTGGTGCACGCGCTCGGCTAAGCCTTACGACTGGGTGCCCGCGCGCACCCAGTCGGCAAAGGCGGCGCTGGCCTCCAACGGCACCGCCACGATGGCCGGCAGTTCGTACGGATGCAGGGCCTGCAGCGCGGCCACCAGCGCGGGGTAGCGCGCCGTCGTGGTTTTGAACAGCAGGCGGTACTCGGGCTCCTGCTGCACGGCGCCGGCCCAGACGTACACGCTTTCGATGGCGCTGAGCTGCGCGCACGCGACCAGGCGCTGCCCGACCAACGCATGGGCCAGGCGCAGGGCGTCGTCGCGGGTGGCGACGGTCGTGATCACGGCCAGCAAGCCTTCGGTGCTGGTGCCAGGCAGGGGTGTGGACATCGCATCGGACTCCCAAGGGCCGCCGTGCGCGGCGGCGGGCAAGCCGGAACGGCCGGCCACCGGCGGCCGCGTTGTCAGGCGTACGCCAGCTTGGCTGGGCTACAATCCGCATCATATGGCCAGCCACCGCGCGCTCACCGCACATCGCGCCTGCCCCGCAGGGGCGCTTGGCGTGCGCGCGGGCCTGCGCGCGAGCGCCAAAACCACGACCACCATTATCGGCTGACACCAGCCTGGTTCGTCGTGCGCCCTCCCCGGCCAGACGAGCCGGGCAGCAGAAGGGTTCTACCACCACTTCCACCACTGAAAGGGCACACGTCATGAATCTCGTAGGCAATCGGGTCGGCCTGGTCGGCTGGCGCGGCATGGTCGGCTCGGTCCTGATGGACCGCATGGTCGCCGAGCGCGACTTCGGCCTCATCGAGCCGGTCTTTTTCTCCACCTCCAACGCGGGCGGCGCGGCCCCGGCACAGGCCAAAACCCACCGCACCCTGCAGGATGCGCACGACATCGCGGCCTTGGCGCAGTGCGACATCGTCATCACGTGCCAAGGCGGTGACTACACCAAAGAGGTCTTCCCGAAGCTGCGCGCCGCGGGCTGGCAGGGCCATTGGATCGACGCCGCCAGCGCCCTGCGCATGGAGCCGGACGCGGTCATCGTTCTGGACCCGGTCAACGAGCACGTGATCCGCCGCGCCCTGGCCGCCGGCGGCAAGAACTGGATTGGCGGCAACTGCACCAACTCCATCCTGCTCATGGGGCTGGGCGGGCTGTTTCGCGAGAACCTGGTGGAGTGGGTCAGCTCCATGACCTACCAGGCTGCCAGCGGCGCCGGCGCCAACCACATGCGCGAGCTGCTCAAGGGCATGGGCGCCATCCACGCCGCGGTGGCCGAAGAATTGGCCAACCCGGCCTCCGCCATCCTCGACATCGACCGCAAGGTGGCGCGCGCGATCCGCGAGGACGTGCCGACCGAGTTTTTCGGCGCGCCGCTGGCGGGCAGCCTCATCCCCTGGATCGACGTGCAGCTGCCCAACGGCCAGTCCAAGGAGGAGTGGAAGGGCCAGGCCGAGGTCAACAAGATCCTGGGCACCGAGCAGACCATCCCCGTGGACGGCCTGTGCGTGCGCATCGGCGCCATGCGCTGCCACAGCCTGGCGCTGACCCTCAAGCTCAAGCGTGATCTGCCGTTGGCGGAAATCGAATCGATCATCAAGAGCGGCAACCCCTGGGTCAAGTGGGTGCCCAACGACCGCGCCATCACCGTCAAGGAGCTGACCCCGGCGGCCATCACCGGCACGCTGCAGGTGGGCGTGGGCCGGGTGCGCAAGCTCAACATGGGGCCGCAGTATGTGTCGGCCTTCGTCATCGGCGATCAGCTGCTGTGGGGCGCCGCCGAGCCGCTGCGCCGCATGCTGCGCATTCTGTTGGGCGCCTGATGGCGGTATAGTCGCCAACGTCCGGGGCCTTGGGGCCTGCCGGACGTTGTGCGCCCGCAACGCCAGGCGGCCCAACGGGAGTCAGACGGCCCGTTCACGCCAGGTCGCGCGCCGTCTTAGCTTGTCGCCGTAACGCATTGATGCTAAGGTGTTTTGACCCCGTCGAAATGCGCTCACCAAGGACTCCCGTGCCGAATCGCCCGCTCTCATCGCCACCACCCCTGCCAACGCCGTGGGTCGGCGGCGCGGGCGGGCGGCCCGCACGACCCTGGCGGCGCGTGGCGCTGGCCGCGACGTTGTGCGCCACGCTGGCCGGCAATGCATGGGCGCTGGCCCTGGGACGGGTGGTGGTGCAGTCGCAGCTGGGCGAACCCCTGCGCGCGGAAATCGACGTACCCGCCATCACCGAGGCCGAGGCCGCCAGTCTGGAACTCGGCATCGCCCCGCCCGAACGCTTTCGTGCCGCCAACCTGGAATTCAACCCCCTGGTGCAGGATGTCGTGCTGACACTGCAGCGGCGCACGGACGGCCGCACGCTCATCGTCGTGCGCAGCGAGCGGCCGGTGTCCGAACCCTTCCTTGACCTCGTGGTGCGGGCCCGCTGGGCGGGCGGCGAGCTGTTGCGCGGCTACACCCTGCTGTTCGATCCTCCCCATCTGCGCCCTCCCGCGCCGCTGGCCCCCGCCGTGGCCGAGCCGCCGGCCCCGGCCGTCACCGATGTGCGCCCCGCACAACCCGTCCCGTCAGCCCCCGCAGCCGCCACCGCGGCGCCGCCCGGGACGGCCAGCCGGCCAGCCGCCGCGGCCGCGCCAACCGCCGCAAAACCCGCCAGCGCGGCCCGCGTCAAGGTCCAACCGGGCGACACCGCGGGACGCATCGCCGCCGCGCACAAACCGCCCGGCGCCACGCTGGAACAAATGCTGGTGGCGCTGTTGCGCGCCAACCCGCAGGCGTTCATCCGCGGTAACGTCAACCTGGTGCGCGCCGGCACGGTGCTCGATCTGCCCGACAATGCCCAGGTGGCGGAGGTCGATGCGCAGGAGGCCCGCCGCTTGGTCGCGGCCCAAACACGCGATTTCAGCGACTACCGGCGGCGGCTGGCCGCTGCCGCCCCGCGACAGGACGCGCCGCAGGCCTCCCGCGCCGCCACCGGCACGGTGCAAGCCGCCGTGGCCGAGGCCAAGCCCGAGGCCAGCGCCCAGGACAAGCTCACGCTGACCAAACCCGGCAGCGCCGCCCCAACCGAGGAGCGCATCGCCCAAGCGCGCCAGCGCGACGAAACCCAGCAGCGCGTCGCCGAGCTCAACCGCAACCTGCAGGAGCTGGAGCAGCTGCGCCAGGCCACGACGACCGCGCCCGCCGACGCAACGACGCCAGCCCCAGCGCCCGCTGCGCAGGCGCCAACCGGCGTCGGCCCGCAGGTCAACGCCGACGCCCCCACCACCAGCGCCGCCCCCTGCGCACGGGTTTGCGCGTGCAACAACGCCAGCACCTGCGTGGCGGTGCGCGGATCCAGATTGCCCGTGGGCTCATCGGCCAGGATCAGGCGCGGCCGATGCGCCAGGGCG
>NZ_VJOL01000035.1 GCF_007556705.1 Tepidimonas thermarum
GCGCCCAGCGCGATGCCTACGTGGTCTTTTTTCTCGGCTTCTTTACGCTGCTCGCGCCGCTGCTGCAGTCGCAATCGCTGCCCATGGCGCTGGGCATCGCGGTCGCCGTCTGGGGGCTGCTGACGGCGTTGGTGCTGGCCCATCGGCCCAACGGCACACCGCCGCTGCGCCAGGCCGCGGCGACGGCGGGCGCGTTGATGGCGGTCGGCGCGCCGATCATGGCCCTGCTGTTCGCGCTGTTTCCGCGTCTGCCGCCGCTGTGGGGCATTCCCACCGACAGCCCACTGGGGCGCAGTGGCCTGTCCGGCCAAATGCAGGTGGGCGATGTGGCGCGGCTCGCGCTCGACGACCGGGTCGCCTTGCGCGTGGCGTTTCCCGCGGGCGCGCCGCCGCGCGACGCGCTGTACTTCCGCGGGCCCGTGCTGCGGGTGTTCGACGGTCGGCGCTGGCGCCCCTTGCACGGCCCGGACGCCGCGACCGGCCTGCCCGCGGCACTGGTGCAGGCCGACACCCGCGGCGCGTTCGAGCCCGGCGGCGCGGCCGTGCCCTACCGCGTGACGCTCGAGCCCACGTCGCGCCCCTGGTTGCTGACGCTGGAGGGCACGGCCGACACCCCGGTGGTCACGGGCGCCTCGGCGGGGCTGGAGGACCTGCGGCTGCAGCCCTCCCCCGATGGCCAATGGTGGCTCAACCGCCCGATCACCGACGTCCTGCGCTACGAGGCGCAGGCGCATCCCGCGCATCGCGTGGGGCTGGACACCCCGCGTCTGGCCCTACAAGTGGACCGCGAGCTGCCCCCCGGCTACAACCCGCGCACCCTGGCCTGGGCGCAAGCGCTGCGCCGCGACCTGGGCGAGCCCGCGCCGCGCGTGCTGATGGACGCGCTGCTGCGCCACCTGCGCGAAGGCGGCTACCGCTACACCCTCGAACCCGGCGTCTATGGCCGCGACACCGCCGACGAGTTCTGGTTCGACCGCCGCGCCGGCTTTTGCGAACACATCGCCTCGGCGTTCGTGATCGCGCTGCGCGCCCTGGACATTCCGGCGCGCGTCGTCACGGGCTATCAGGGGGGCGAGCGCAATCCGCTCGACGGCCTGTGGACCGTTCGCCAAAGCGACGCCCATGCCTGGGCCGAGGTTTGGCTGCCGGGCGAGGGCTGGGTACGCGTCGATCCGACGGCCTACGTCGCGCCGGATCGTACCGCCGCGGGTGAGCGCTTACGCCCCCCGCCAGGGGTTTGGGCGGCCGCCATCGTGCGCGTCGATCCGGCGCTGTGGAGCCGTTTGCGCGCCGCCTGGGATGCGGCCAACCAGCGCTGGAACGACTGGATCCTGAACTACGGCGCGACGCGCCAAGTCGAATGGCTGCGGCGCCTGGGCATCCAGGCCAGCGGGTGGCAGGACGTCGCGCGGGTGCTGGGCGGTGCGCTGGGCTTGGCGGCGCTGTTGGGGGTGGCGGCCCTGCTGCTGCAGCGCCCACGGCCCGACCGCTGGCACCGGCTGCTGGCACGCGGCGCCGCGCGCTGGGCGCGTGCGGGCGTGCCGTGCCCGCCCCCGCTGACCCCGGCACGGCTGCGCGCGGCCATCGAGGCCCAGGCGCACCTGCCCCCCGGGGTGCAACAGGCGTGGGGCGCGTGGCTCGGCGCGCTCGAAGCGGCGCGCTACGATCCGCAACACACGACCGACCCGGCCTCACCCACCATGCCCACCCTGTCCGCGCTCGCGCAACGACTGCGCACCTTGCCCACGCCCGCCGTCCGCCCCGAGGGCCAACGCCGTTGGCGGCCCTGGGCCGGGCTGCTCGTCGCGCTGGCCGTGGGCCTGCCCAGCCCACCGACACCGGCGCAGCCCCCCACGCGGGCCGCGGCCCCCGCGCCTGGCTACGGCGCGCGCGGCGACGCCCAGGCGCTGGCCGAGGCCATCGACCGCGCCGAGGGCTGGGACGATGGTTGGGCCCGCCGCTGGCTCGGCCAGGCGCGCCACGATGCGCGCGTGGCACGCTTCATCCTGCCGCCACCCCCGGCCGCTTTCAAGGACTGGGCGGCTTACCGGGCGCGTTTCGTCGAACCGCGGCGCATCGCCGCCGGCGTGCGGTTTTGGGACACCCATGCCGCGGCGCTGGAGCGCGCGCAGGCCGAGTACGGCGTGCCAGCCTGGGTGATCGTGGGCATCATCGGGGTCGAAACGCTCTACGGTCGCCACCTGGGCACGCACCGCACACTGGACGTGCTGGCCACACTGGCGCTGGATTTTCCGGCCGAACACCCGCGCGCCGAGGCACGGCAGGCGTACTTTCGCGAGGAGCTGCGGGCGTTTTTGCGGCTGGCCCGCATCGCGGGCATCGCGCCGGATGCGTGGCGCAGCAGCTACGCTGGCGCCATGGGCCTGCCCCAATTCATGCCCAGCAATTGGCTGACCTATGCGGTGGACTTCGACGGCGACGGCCGCATCGATCTGGCCGCCAGCGCCGCCGACGCCATCGGCTCGGTGGCGCGCTTTTTGCACGCGCACGGCTGGCAGCGCGACCTGCCGGCGCGCTTCGATGTCACGCCACCGCCCCCCGGCGCCGACCTGGAAGCGCTGCTGGCGCCCGACATTCGCCCCACCTTCACACTGGACGAGGTGCGCGCGCGGGGCGCCCAGCCCGCCCCCGAGGCCGAGGGCTACCGCGGCAAGCTGGCGCTGGTGGCGCTGGAAAACGGCGACCCCAACCAGGGCGGCACGCCCCCGACCTATGTGTTGGGCACGGGCAATTTCTACGCGTTGACCCGCTACAACCCAAGCAGCTACTACGCCATGGCGGTGCTGGACCTGGGGCTGGCCGTCGAACGGGCACGGCGCGAACGCTGACCCGCGCAGCCCCGTGGCGGCGCCGCTGAGCCGCTGTGGGGCCGGAAGGCAAGCGGGTTTCCCCTGAGGGCTGGCGCCGCCGCATGGCGCTACGATCGGGCGCATGACACGCCTAGTCTGGAGGTCACCCATGCGCCTACTTCGTCGACTCGCCACCGCCTGGGGGCTCGGGGCCGCGCTCGTCGCCGGCTCTGCCGCAGCCCAGTCCACCCAGTTCATCAACGTGCTCACCGGGGGACAAAGCGGCGTGTACTACCCCGTGGGGGTGGCCCTGTCGCAAATCTACGCCAAGGACATCCCCAACGTCCGCAGCACGGCGCAGGTCACGCGCGCCTCGGCCGAAAACCTCAACCTGCTGCAAGCGGGGCGTGGCGAAGCCGCGTTCACGCTCGCCGATGCGCTTTCGGATGCCTGGCGCGGCAACGAAGAGGCCGGCTTCAAACAAAAACTCGACAAGCTGCGCGGCATCGCGGGCCTGTACAACAACTACATCCAAATCGTCGCCAACGCCGACGCGGGTATCCGCACGCTGGCCGATCTGAAGGGCAAACGCGTGTCGGTCGGGGCGGCGCGCTCGGGCACCGAGCTCAACGCCCGTGAAATTTTCAAGGCGGCGGGCTTGTCGTACAGCGACCTCGCCAAGGTGGAATACCTGCCCTTTGGCGAGTCGGTCGAGCTCATGAAAAACCGGCAGCTCGACGCCACGCTGCAGTCGGCCGGCCTGGGCGTGGCCTCCATCCGTGACCTGGCCACCGCCATCAAAATCGTGGTGATTCCGGTGCCGGCCGATGTCGTGGCCAAGGTCGGGGACCCGGCCTACCAGCCGGCCGTCATCCCGGCCAACACCTACACCGGCCAGACCGCCGACGTACCAACGGCGGCCATTCCCAACTTTCTGGTCACCCACGCCGGGGTGCCAGACGATGTGGTCTACCGCATGACCAAGGCGATGTTCGACAACCTGGACACGCTCTACGCCGCGCACAACGCCGCGCGCGGCATCAAGCGCGAAAACGCGCTCAAGGGCATGCCGGTGCCCCTGCACCCGGGTGCCGAGCGTTACTACCGCGAGGTCGGCCTGCTGAAGTGATCGCCGCATGAACGCCGCCACGCCCAGCGCGCCGGCGGCCACCCCCTCCCATCGGGCCGACCTGCGCGGCCCGATTTTTTGGGTGGCGCTGGCCTTTGCGGCCTTCCAGCTGTGGATGGCCGCCTTTCACCCCCTGTCCAGCCAGGTCATTCGCGCCATGCACGTGGGCTTCGTGCTGTGGCTGGTGTTTTTGGTGTACCCGCCGTTTCGGCAACACCCCGGCTGGCTCGGACGCGCCGGCCGCGCCCTGGGCTGGGGCTTGGGCCTCGCCGGCCTGGGCACGGGGCTCTATCAGTGGGTGTTCGAAGCCGACCTGACCCAGCGCGCCGGCGAACTGGCCGGCTGGGACTGGTGGGTGGGTATCGCCGCCATTGCCTTGGTGTTCGAAGCCGCGCGCCGCGTCATGGGCTGGGGCCTTCCCATCATCTGCGCCGTGTTTTTGGCCTACGGCGCCTTGGGCCAACACCTGCCGGGCGCGTTGGCCCATCGTGGCTACGACTGGGAGATCCTGATCGCCACGCTGGGCTTTGGCACCGAGGGGATCTACGGCACCCCTACCTACGTATCCTCGACCTACATCTTTCTGTTCATCCTGTTTGGCGCGTTTTTGGAACAGGCCGGCATGGTGCGTCTGTTCACCGATTTCGCCATGGGCACGGTGGGCCACACGCGCGGCGGGCCGGCCAAGGTGGCGGTGATTTCCTCCGGCCTGATGGGCACGATCAACGGCTCGGGTGTGGCCAACGTGGTGACCACCGGCCAGTTCACCATCCCGTTGATGAAGCGCTTTGGCTACAGCCCGGCGTTTGCCGGCGGCGTCGAGGCCACCTCCAGCATGGGCGGCCAGATCATGCCCCCGGTGATGGGGGCGGTGGCCTTCATCATGGCCGAGACGATCAACGTGCCGTACCTCGCCATCGTCAAGGCGGCCCTGATCCCCGCCATCCTGTACTTCGCCACCGCGTTTTGGATGGTGCACCTGGAGGCCGGGCGCAAGGGCCTGACAGGCCTGCCGCGGGAACAATGCCCGGATCCCTGGGCGGCGGTGCGCGAGCGCTGGTACCTGCTGCTGCCGCTGGCGTGCCTGGTGGCCCTGCTGTTTTCCGGCTACACGCCGATGTTTTCCGGCACGGTGGGCCTGGCGCTGACGGTGATTCTGATCTTTGGCGCGGCGGTGATGCAGGGCGTGCGCGGGCTACCGCTGCGGGTGCTGTTCTGGGTGCTGCTGGCGCTGGCGTGCAGCGGCTTCTTCCGGTTTGGGGCGGGGACCTTTTTCGTGGTGACGGCGGCGCTGGTGGGGCTGACCTATGTGCTGCGCGTCGGGGCCGACGCGCGGCGCACGGCGCTTGCGGCGCTGGCCGATGGGGCCACGCACGCGCTGCCGGTGGCGTCGGCGTGCGCGCTGGTGGGGGTGATCATTGGCGTCATCAACCTCACCGGTGTGGCGGCCGAAATCGGCGGGCATGTCATCGCCATCGGCCGCGACAACCTGCTGCTGGCGCTGTTGTTGACCATGCTGACCTGCCTGGTGCTGGGCATGGGCATCCCCACCATTCCCAACTACATCATCACCAGCTCGCTGGCGGCGCCGGTGCTGCTGGAGCTGGGCGTGCCGCTGATCGTGTCGCACATGTTCGTGTTTTACTTTGGCATCATGGCCGACCTCACGCCACCGGTGGCGCTGGCGGCGTTTGCGGCCGCGCCCATCGCACGCGAAAGCGGCCTGCGCATCAGCCTCAAGGCGATCCAGGTGGCGATCGCCGGCTTCGTCGTGCCCTACATCGCGGTCTACAGCCCGGCGTTGATGCTGCAAGGCGACCCCAGCGTGTGGGCCGTTGCCTGGGTGGTCTTCAAGGCCCTGGTCGCCATCGGCCTGTGGGGGGCGGGTGCCGTGGGCTACCTTTGGGGGCCGCTGGCCTGGTGGGAGCGCATCTGGGCGGTGGCTGCGGCCAGCCTGTTGGTGGTGGCACTGCCCATCACCGACGAGGCGGGCCTGGGCGCCACGGTGGCACTGCTGGCCTGGCACGGGCTGCGCCAGCGGCGGCGCACGCGTGCCACCTGACATGACCGGCGCCACCGGCCTGGCCCTGTGCCTGCTGGCGGCCGCGTCACCGGCGGCGCTCCCGCCCCACGATGACGGCCCCCGGGTCGCGGGTGAAATCGCGCTGGCCGCGCAGCAGGTACAGCTGCGCTGGACCCACTCCATCGAGCGCGTGCGCTGGGAGGAGACGTATCGGCTCGTGGGGCCTGGCGCACCGGCTGCGGCGGCCCCCTGCACGGTGCCGGCGCAGGCCGCCCTGTGCCTGCTGCGCGCCCGCGTGCAGGGCAGCGGCGCCGGCATGGAGCCGGCCCCGAGCGCCGTTTGGCGCGACGGTGGCTTTGAGTGGGGGCCTGCCCCCACGGCGGTGGCGGCGCTGCGCCTGATGCACTCGCCCTATGTGGCCGACTACACCCTGTGCCTGGACGGACACTGCCAGGCACTGACGCAGTGGCTGGGGCCGGCCGGCGCGGCCGCCGCCGACGCGGTGGTGCGGCTGCGCGCCTGTGCGCCATAAGGCCCCCGCCCACGGGGACCGCCGTGGGGGTGCCGTGGGGGGCGCCATCGCCGCGCGCCACTGCCCGGCCGCCGGGCCGGCACCGCACGCGTCACGCAGCTGTCACGCGCGCGCCGTATGCTGGCGGTCCGATCGTCGCCATGCGTACCGCCATCCTGACGTTGCCCGGTGCCGTCGCACCGCCCGACCCCCACAGTGTGCACGCACTGCTGCGCGCACAGACGTTGCGCATGCACGTCCAGCCGATCGTCGATCTGCTCACCCACCGCGTCGCGGGACACGAGGCCCTGGTGCGCACGCCCGCCGACTGCGCGTGGCGTTCGCCCGACGCGCTGTTTCAGGCCGCGCGCCGCGAGCACTGCGTGCTGGAACTGGAACACGCCTGTGTGGAACAGGCGCTCAAGGCCTGTTGCCAGGCCGGACTCGGGCGTCTGTTCATCAACCTCAGCGCCGAGGCCTTGGCGGCGATGGACGACTTGCCGCTGCCGCCGTGTGTCAACGACCGCGACGACGTACCCCTGGCCGGCGTGGTCATCGAATTGACCGAGCATGAGCGGGTGCACGAGCTCGAACCGCTGCAGCGTGTGCTGACGCGCTGGCGCGCTGCGGGTGCCGCGCTCGCGCTCGACGACTTTGGCGACGGGCGCTCCAGCCTGCGCCTGTGGTCGGAGTTGCGCCCGGAGTACGTCAAAATCGACAAATATTTTGTGCGCGACGTGCACCGCCTGGGCGACAAGCTCAAGACCATACGCGCCCTGCAGCAATTGGCCGACACCTTCGGCTCGCGCCTGATCGCCGAAGGGGTGGAGTGCGCCGACGAGCTGCTGGTGCTGCGCGACCTGGGCATCCCCTATGCGCAGGGGTATTTTCTGGGGCGGCCCGGACCCGAGCCGGCGACCGAACTGCCAGCGGCGGTGCTGCAGACGCTGGGCAATCGCCACATCGCGGTGCTGCCCGAAGACCGGCACGTGGCCAACCGCGGCCTGACCGCCCAGGCGCTGCTCATGGAGGCGCCCGCGCTGCCCCACACCGCCAGCCATGCCCAAGCCGCGGAGCTGTTTCACCACCACCCGGAGCTCGAGTCGGTGGCCCTGATCGACGAGGAGCAGCGCCCGTTGGGGCTGCTGGCACGCCACACGCTGCAGGAGCTCTCGCTCAACCAGCTCTATTTCCGCGAGCTCTACGGGCGCCGCCCTGCGCTCATTCACGCCAACCCGCAGCCGCTGTGCGTCGAGGTGCTCACGCCCATCGAGCAGCTGACCCAGGTGTTGACGTCCCCCGACCAGCGCTACCTGCGCGAAGGCTTCATCCTGACGGAAAACGGCCGCTACCGCGGCTTGGGCACCAGCGAACAGCTGGTGCGCCGCGTCACCGAGGCGCGCATCGAGGCCGCCCGCCACGCCAACCCGCTGACCGCGCTGCCAGGCAACGTGCCCCTGACGCTGCACATCGAGCGGCTGCTCGACCACGGCGAGCCGTTCATCGCCTGCTACGCCGATCTCAACCATTTCAAGGCCTTCAACGACCACTACGGCTATTGGCGCGGCGACGAGATGATCCGCCTGCTGGCCCGCTGCCTGGCGGCGGCGTGCGACACCCGGCTGGACTTTTTGGGCCATGTCGGCGGCGACGATTTCGTGCTGCTGATGCAAAGCGCGGACTGGCAGGAACGGTTGCAGACCGCGGTCGAGCGTTTCAACGGGCTTGCGCGCGACCTGTACGACCCCGGCGCCCGTCAGGCCGGCGGTATTTGGGCCGAAGACCGTCACGGCGTGATGCGCTTTCACCGCCTGACCACCGTCAGCATCGGCGTGTTGCAGGTGCAGCCCGGGCGCTACCGCCACGCCGAAGCGGTGGCCAGCGCCGCCGCGGCCGCCAAGCACCTGGCCAAACAGGGCGAGCGCGGCGTCCACGTCCTCAGCGATGCCGAGGCCAGCCGTTACGGCGAGGCGGCGTCGGCCGTATCCGCCGGTGCCTCCTCCGCCGCGCCAACAGCGCCGGCGGGCGCGCCCATCCAGTAACGGCGCCGGCGCTCGCGCTCGCACGCCAGGCGCTCGGGTGCGGTGCTGCGCCAGGTCACCGCGCCACAGGTGGCGGTGTTGACCCAGGGGATGCGCCGCGCCTGCAAGCGCTGCACCACCTGCGGATGGGGGTGGCCGTAGCGGTTGCGCCATCCGGCCTGGATGACCACCGCCTGCGGGCGCAGCCCGTCCAGCCAGGGCCCCGCGGTGGAGGTGCGGCTGCCGTGGTGCGCGGCCACCAGCAGGCCCGTGCGCAGTGTGGGGTCGGCGCGCAGCAGCGCAAGCTCCTCCGCCTCGCGGATGTCGCCCGTCAACAGCGCCGCGCGCGCTCCCTGGCCGATGCGCAACACGCACGACCGGGCGTTGTCGCCGCCGCGCGCGGGCGGCACCCAGTCGGGCGCAGGCGGGTGCAAAAATTCGAAGCGCACCCCGTCCCACTCCCACGCCACGCCCGCCGTGCAGAGGGAGAAGGCGCCGCCGTGACGCGCGCCCGGATCGAACGAAGTCCACCACTGCGCCCCCGGGTAAGCGCGCGCCAGCGTGCGCAAACCGGCCGCGTGGTCGCTGTCGTCGTGGCTGACGACGATCGCGGACGGGCGCTCGCCAAGCGCTTGCAGCCACGGCAGCAGCACCCGCTCGGCCGCGTCGCTGTGACCCAACGGCGGGCCAGCGTCGAACAGCAGCGTGTGACGTGCCGTGCGCACGATCGCCGCGCTACCCTGCCCCACGTCGGGCAGCAGCACCTCGAAGGTGCCGGGGGCGGGCGCTGCCGGTTGGTAGGCCAGCACCGGCCACACCAGCAGGGCGCCGCCCCAACGCCAGCGCCACGGCACGCGCCACACGCACAGCAGCGCGCCCGCGCACGCCGCCAGCGCCAGCGGCCAGGGCGGCGCCGGCCGTGACCAGACCGCCCCGGGCCACGCCGCCAGGGCGTGCACCAGTTCCAACAAGCCTTGCGCCATCCAACCCGCCAGCCCCCACAGCGGTGGCGCCAGCAGGCCCGCCAGCGCCACGGGCGTCATCACCCAGGTCACCCAGGGGATGGCGATCAGGTTGGCCACCAAGCCCACCAGGGACACGTGGCCAAACCACCATAGGGTCAAGGGTGCCAGCGCCAGGGTGACGACCGCTTGCACCCGCAGCAGCTCGCGCGCCGCCTGCACCAGCCACGCCCCCACGCCCGCGCGGGGCGCGCTGGGCGCGGGCCCCAGGCCGAACAACACCGCCACCGCCACAAAGCTCAGCCAAAACCCCGGCTGCCACCACGCCCACGGGTCGATCAGCAGCGCCACCGCCATGGCGCCGAGCCAGATCACCGGCCACGGCCAGCGGCGCCCGCTGAGCTGCAGCGCCACCACCGCCGCCAGCATGACCACCGTGCGCTGCGCCGGCACGCCCCAGCCAGCAAACAGCGCGTAGGCCCAGGCCAACGCCACTCCCCCCACCCCGGCCGCCACCGGCGCGGGACAGTGCAACAGCAGCCCGGGCCAGCGCCGACCTACCGCGCGCCACAGCCCCTGCACCACCGCGATCGCCAGCCAGGCAAACAGCGTCACGTGCAGGCCCGAAATCGCCACCAGATGCGCCACCCCGGTGGCGCGTATCGCCGCCCAGTCCGCGCCCGGAATGGCCGCCTGGTCCCCGGTCACCAGTGCCGCCACCAGCCCCACCGCAGCCGGCGGGTGCTGAGCCGCCAGCCGCTCGACGATGGCGTCCCGCACCCGCGTGCGGGCGCGCTCGACCGGCACGCGCCACGGCTCGTCCGTCACCAGCACCGGCGGCGCGTCGCGCACGCCGCTGAGCACGCTGGCGGTGGCGACCACGCCCTCGCGCCACCACCAGGTCTCGGCGTCGAACCCATACGGGTTGGCCAACCCACGCGGCGCGCGCAGCCGCAACACGCCGCGCCAGGTCTGCCCCGGCAGCACCTGCGGCGCGGCGGCGTCGCGCATGGTGCCGGGGACGCGCCAGCTCACCCGCACCGTCCCCGCCACGGTCAGCGGCGTGCCATCGGCGCGCGTCGCTTGCAGCAGCTCGGCGTCAAAGCGGGTGCCGCCCTCGCCACGCTGCGGCAGCGCGGTGACGCGCCAGACGGCCTGCACCCGCGCCCCGTCGGCATGCGCTGGCAACGCCTGCGCCGCCAGCGCCAGCGCGCGCACCCCGGTAAGCGCAAAGGCCAGCGCCGCGGCCACGGGCAACCATCCCCACGCACAACGGGCCCCGTCGGGCGCTTGACGACACCGGCGGGCCCACGACAGTGCCACGGCGGCCGCCGCCAGGCCCAGTGCCGCATAGCCCGCCAGGGTCCACAACGCCGGCTGCGTGAGCTGCAGCGCGGTGCCGACGATCCAGCCGACCCCCGCGGGCACCACGGCCCGCCGCCCAACCCACCCGCGCCCCTGCGTCATGCCCCCTCCCCTGCTGCCCTGTCGCGCCCGCCGCGCCGGCGTCCCTCCCATGCCTTGGGGGCGATTATCGATGGCGCGCCACCGCGCTGACTAGAATGGCGCACATTCCACGGAGCATTGCCATGAGCGTCTACACCCGTCTGTCCGAGCAAGGCATCCACCTGCCCCCCGTGGCGGTGCCCGCCGCCGCCTACGTGCCCTTCGTGCAAACCGGCAAGCTGGTTTTTCTCAGCGGTCACATCGCCAAGCGCGATGGCAAGCCCTGGGTGGGCCAGCTGGGCTTGACCATGACCACCGCGGAAGGTCAGGCTGCCGCGCGCGCCGTGGCGGTGGACCTGCTGGGCACACTGGAGGCCGCGTGCCGCGCCGCGGGCACCACGCTCGACGGCGTGCGGCGCATCGTCAAGGTGCTCAGCCTCGTCAACTCGACCAACACCTACACCGAGCAGCACCTGGTCACCAACGGCTGCTCGGAGCTGTTGGTGCAGGTGTTTGGCGCCGAGGTGGGCGCGCACGCGCGCAGCGCCTTTGGCGTGGCGCAGCTGCCGCTGGGGGCCTGCGTCGAAATCGAGCTCATCGCCGAGCTGGCCTGAACGCCACGGCCAGCGCTGGCGCGCCGTGGCGCGACCGGCGGCGCTGTCACACCAGCCGCAGCACGCGCGCCGGCTTGAAGCCGAAATGGGCGTCGCGCCCCTTGCGCGCGCGTGCGCCGGCAGCGTTGCCCAGGGTGCGGGACTCCAACGTCTCAGCGCGCGGCTTGCCGCCCCGCCCCACGCCGTCGACGCACACGCTGCGCGCGTAGGCCGCCGCGCCCACCAGGCGCTCGCCGTCCTCCAGGCGCATCAGCAACAGGCCGCGCCCGCCGTTGGGCAGGGGCTTGAGCGCATCGAGGCCAAAGGTCAGGATGCGCCCGCCCGTGCTCACGCAGCACACGTGGGTGGCGGCAGGGAGCGCGAGCGCCGCATCGCCCTCGGGCGGCGGCGGCGGCGCGACGATGCTCCCCTCGGCCGCGCCATACTGCCAGCGGCCCAGCCCGCTGACCGGGGACGGCCAGCAGGGCGCTTCGCCGTCTTCCAGCGTCAAAAACGCCTTGCCGCCGCGCTGGCGCGTGGTCATGTCGGCCACCGTCGCCCAAAAGCCGTAGCCACCCGAGCTGCTGAGCAGCAGCGTGGCCGACGCCGGCCCGGCGATGTAGTGCAGCGGCTGCGTGCCCGGTTCGAGGTCGATGAGGGTGGTGATGGGCTGCCCGTCGCCGCGCGCACCGGGCAGGCTGGCCACCGGCACGCTGTAGACGCGCCCGTTGCTGCCCAGCACGATGAGCGTGTCCACGGTGCGGCACTCGAAGGTGCCGTACAGGCCGTCGCCGGCCTTGAACGCAAAGCCTGCCGCATCGTGGCCGTGGCCGGTGCGCGCACGCACCCAGCCTTTGGCCGACACCACCACGGTGACCGGCTCGTTGACCACCCGGATCTCGGCCACGGCTTTCTTGTCGGCCTGAATGAGCGTGCGGCGCGCGTCGCCAAAGGTTTTGGCGTCGGCCTCGATCTCGCGCACCATGAGCCGCCGCAGGCTGGCCGGGTTGGCCAAAATGTCCTCGAGCTGGCCCTGCTCCTGCCACAGGTCCTGCAACTCCTGTTCGATCTTGATCGCCTCCAGCCGCGCCAGTTGGCGCAGGCGGATTTCCAGGATGTCGTCGGCCTGCCGCTCGGTCAGCCCAAAGCGCGCCATCAGCGCCGCGCGGGGCTCGTCGCTCGCGCGGATGATGGCGATCACCTCGTCGATGTTGAGCAGGACGATCTGCCGCCCCTCCAGGATGTGGATGCGCTCGAGCACCTGGTCGAGGCGGTGGCGCGAGCGGCGCACGATCGTGTCTTGTCGAAAGGCGATCCACTCCTGCAGGATGTGCCGCAAGGGCTTGACCGTGGGCTTGCCGTCACGGCCGACCACGGTCAGGTTGACCGGCACCGAGGTCTCCAGGCTGGTGTGGGCCAGCAGCGGCGTGATCAGCTCGGCCTGGGCGATGCGGCTGCTCTTGGGCTCGAACACCAGGCGCACCGGCGCTTCTTTGCTGGATTCGTCGCGCACGCCGTCGAGCACCGCCAGCAAACTGGCTTTGAGCTGCTGCTGCTCCTGCGTCAGCGTTTTTTTACCGGGGCGCACCTTGGGGTTGGTGAGCTCCTCGATTTCTTCGAGCACCTTTTGCGCGCTCACCCCCGGCGGCAGCTCGTGCACCACGAGCTGCCACTGGCCGCGCGCCAGATCTTCCACGCGCCAGCGCGCGCGCACCTTGAGGCTGCCGCGTCCGCTGCGGTAGGCCTCCTGGATATCCGCGGCAGGGCTGATGATCTGCCCACCGCCGGGATAGTCCGGGCCGGGTAGCAGGGCCAAGAGCGCGTCGTCGGCAAGCTGCGGATCTTTCACCAGCGCCACGCAGGCGTCGGCCACCTCGCGCAGGTTGTGGCTGGGGATTTCGGTGGCCATGCCCACCGCGATGCCGCTGGCGCCATTGAGCAGCACGAACGGCAGGCGCGCGGGCAGTTGGCGCGGCTCCTCGGTCGAGCCGTCGTAGTTGGGCAGCCAATCGACCGTGCCCTGGTCGATCTCGTCGAGCAGCAAGGTGCTGATGCGGCTCAGGCGCGCCTCGGTGTAGCGCATGGCGGCGGCGCCGTCGCCATCGCGGCTGCCAAAGTTGCCCTGGCCATCGATGAGCGGATAGCGCTGCGCAAAATCCTGCGCCATGCGCACCAGGGCGTCGTAGGCCGCCTGGTCGCCGTGCGGGTGAAAACGCCCCAGCACATCGCCCACCACGCGCGCGCTCTTGACGGGCTTGGCCGGCGTGCCACGGTTGGGCCCCGTCCAGCCCAGGCCCATGCGCTGCATGGCGTACAAAATGCGCCGCTGCACGGGTTTTTGCCCGTCGCAGACATCGGGCAAGGCCCGGCCTTTGACGACCGACAGCGCATATTCCAGGTACGCCCGCTCGGCGTAGGCGGCCAGGCTGTCCGGGTCACCCGCCGCGGTCATCGCAGCACGCGGCGGCGCTTCATCGTTGTGCATCGTCATGGCCTCCTGGCGTCACACGTCGATGTCCACGGCATCGCCGTAGCGCTCCATGAGCTCGCGGCGTGCCGCCGCCTCGCCCTTGCCCATGAGCTGGTTCAAACGCGCCGCGGTCGTCGCGGCGTCCCATCCCCCAAGCGTCACCGGCAGCAGTCGCCGCGTCTCCGGGTTGAGCGTGGTGTCCCACAGCTGCTCGGCGCTCATTTCGCCCAGCCCTTTGAAGCGGCTGATCTGGCACTTCTCGCGCGGCACGCCTTCTTTGGCGCATTTGTCCAGGATCGCCGCCAACTCGCCGTCGTCGAGCGCATAAAACTTGCCCGCCGGTTTTTTGCCGCGCGCCGGCACGTCCACCCGGTACAGCGGCGGACGCGCCACGTACACATGCCCGGCCTCGATGAGCTTGGGAAAGTGCCGGAAAAACAGCGTCAGCAGCAGCACCTGGATGTGCGCCCCGTCCACGTCGGCGTCGCTGAGGATGCAGATCTTGCCGTAGCGCAAGCCGCTGAGGTCCACCGCATCGTCGGGGCCATGCGGATCGACGCCAATGGCCACCGCGATGTCGTGGATCTCGGTGTTGGCAAACAGCCGGTCGCGCTCGACCTCCCAGGTGTTGAGCACCTTGCCGCGCAGCGGCAGCACCGCCTGGTACGCTTTGTCGCGCCCCATCTTGGCGCTGCCGCCGGCGCTGTCGCCCTCGACCAAAAACAGCTCGTTGCGCGACAGGTCGCGGCTTTCGCAGTCGGTGAGCTTGCCCGGCAGCACCGCCACGCCCGAGCCTTTGCGCTTTTCCACCTTCTGCGCGGCCTTCTGCCGGCTTTGCGCGGTGCGTATCACCAACTCCGCCAGGCGCTTGCCGTGCTCCACGTGCTGGTGCAGCCACAACTCCAGCGCCGGCCGCACAAACGCCGCGACCAGCCGCAGCGCGTCGCGGGAATTGAGCCGCTCTTTGATCTGGCCCTGGAACTGCGGGTCCAGCACCTTGGCGCTGAGCACGTAACTCGCACGCGCGAACACGTCCTCGGGCAACAGCTTGACCCCCTTGGGCAGCAACGCGTGCAGCTCGATGAAGCTGCGCACGGCCTGAAACAGCCCCTCGCGCAAGCCGCTGTCGTGGGTGCCGCCTGCGGGGGTGGGGATGAGGTTGACGTAGCTCTCGCGCACCAGGGGGCCGTCCTCGGTGAACGCCACCGCCCACGCCGCGCCTTCGCCCTCGGCAAAGCTCTCGTGGCCCACCTCGGCATACCCTTCGCCCTCGAACAGCGGGATGATCGGCTCGGCCGCCAGCGTCTGCTGCAGGTAGTCGCTCAAGCCCCCCTTGTACTGCCAGGTGTGGGTTTCGCGCGTCTTTTCATTCACCAGCGTGACGGTCACGCCCGGCATCAGCACCGCCTTGCTGCGCAAGAGGTGGGTGAGTTCCCCCGCGGGCAGGGCCACGCTGTCGAAGTAGCGCGCATCCGGCCACACGCGCACCGTCGTGCCCTGCCGACGCTCACCCGGCTGCAGGGGGCGGCGCGCCATCGACTCGACGACGTCGCCACCGGCAAACACGATGCGGGCGACGTGGCCGTCGCGGTGGCTGGCCACCTCCAGCCGGGTGGACAGCGCGTTGGTCACGCTCACCCCGACGCCGTGCAACCCGCCCGAAAAGCTGTACGCCCCGCCCTGCCCCTTGTCGAACTTGCCGCCCGCATGCAAGCGGGTAAACACCAGCTCCAGCACCGGCGCCCCTTCCTCGGGGTGCAGCCCGTGGGGGATGCCACGCCCGTCGTCCTCCACGCTGACCGAGCCGTCGGTGTGCAGCGTGACGCGGATGCGGCGGCCAAACCCCGCCAGCGCCTCGTCGGCGGCGTTGTCGATCACCTCCTGCACGATGTGCAGCGGGTTGTCGGTGCGGGTGTACATGCCCGGGCGCTGCTTGACGGGCTCCAGCCCTTTGAGCACCCGGATCGATGCCTCGGCGTAGCCGGCCCCCTGGCCCGGCGCGGTGGTGGATGCGGACATGGCGGCGGATTGTACGGAGCGCCCAAGCGGCACGCCGGTGCCGGGGGTGGGCCTTAGGGCGGGGCTTGACAACCACGCGACGGTGTGTTTTGCACACCCCGGCGCGCCCGGGCCGCCGTGCGTTTGCCGCCACGCCTGCCCCTTGGTTGCGCTGCAACGCACTCAGAAAACACCATAAGTGTTTGTTTCACAAAACATTTTTTGGCTGCACAAAAAACAGGCAATCTGTCCAAACCCTTGAATGCCGTGCGTTTGCGCCGCGTGCTCACGCCTTACCCACAACGTTATCCACAGCAATTTGGGAAAAGGGTCAAGAACCTTTGCGCCGCAAGGACTTGCCGGTACGAGCTCACATCCATCCTGCGATTGGGGACGCAACCGGGCATCGTCGCGCTGCCCACACGGCCCGCACGGCGCGCCGCGTTGCGCTACAGTCGCCGCATGGCCGCGTCCCAACGACTCTCCGCCACCCAGGTGTTGCTGTGTGGCGCGCTCATCGTCACCCTGTCCATGGGCATCCGCCACGGTTTTGGCCTGTGGCTGCAGCCCATCACCCAAGCCCAAGGCTGGACGCGCGAGACCTTCGCCTTCGCGATGGCGGTGCAAAACCTGGCTTGGGGCGGTTTTGGCATCTTCGCCGGCATGGCGGCCGACCGCTTCGGCGCGCTGCGCGTGCTCGTCGGCGGGGCGGCGCTGTACGCGCTGGGCCTGCTGGGCATGGCGCTGGCCGAGTCGGTGCTGGTGTTCGCGCTGACGACCGGGGTGCTGATCGGCGCCGCGCAGGCCGGCACCACCTACGCCATCATCTACGGCGTCATCGGGCGTCAAATCCCCGCCGAGCGGCGCTCCTGGGCCATGGGGCTGGCAGCTGCGGCCGGCTCGTTTGGCCAGTTTTTGATGGTGCCGCTGGAGGGGTGGCTGATCGGCACGTTTGGCTGGCAGCAGGCGCTGCTGATCCTGGCCGCGGCGGCGCTGCTGATCGCACCCCTGGCCTGGGGGCTGCGCGAGCCGGACTTTCGCCCCGGCGCGGCGCGCGCGGTGCGCGAGCAGACCATCGGCCAGGCGTTGCGCGAAGCGTTTGGCTACCGCAGCTTTCAGCTGCTCATGGCGGGGTATTTCGTCTGCGGTTTTCAGGTCGTCTTCATCGGCGTGCACATGCCCAGCTACCTCAAAGACCAGGGCCTGGCGCCGCAGGTGGCCAGCACGGCGCTGGCGCTCATCGGCCTGTTCAACGTGTTGGGCACCTACGCCGCCGGCGCGCTGGGGCAGCGGCTGGCCAAGCGCAAAATCCTCGCCGCCATCTATTTGCTGCGCTCGATCGCCATCACGCTGTTCCTGGCCGCGCCGCTCACGCCGGTCAGCGTGTACGTCTTTGCGGCCGCGATGGGGCTGCTGTGGCTGTCCACGGTGCCACCGACCAACGCCATCGTGGCGCAGATTTTTGGCGTTGCCCATTTGTCGATGTTGGGCGGCTTCGTCTTCTTTAGCCACCAAATCGGCAGCTTCATGGGCGTGTGGCTGGGGGGCTGGCTCTACGACCACACCGGCAGCTACGACATCGTCTGGTGGATCTCGATCGCGCTGGGGGTGTTCGCCGCCGTCGTCAACTGGCCGATCCAGGAGGCGCCGATTCGCCGTGGCCCGACGCCGCTGACGGGCCAAACGGCGTGATACCCCGCCCAAACGCGGCACAATCCGGGCTGCGATGTCGCTGCGCCACCCCATGCTCCCAACCGTGGCCCGCCGCCTGCTGAGCTGGGCGGCGGCACTGGGCGTGTGCCTGGGCGTGTTTGCGTGGTACCTGCAACCGGCGTTTTTGCGCACCCTGGCGGATCGGCTGTGGAGCTGCTTTTGACCCTGTCCGTGCACCACGACCTCCCGGCGTCGCCCTGGATCACCCGCTTTGCGCCGCTGCTGCAGGCGCTGCGCGCCGCCCGTCCGGACCCCGCGGAACCGGTGCAAGCGCTCGACCTGGCATGCGGCAGCGGCCGCCACACGCGCTGGCTGGTTGCGCAGGGCTGCCAGGTCACGGCCGTCGATCGCGACGCCGCGGCACTGGCGCACCTGGCCGACCTCGACGGCCCCGTGCAGCGCGTCGTGGCCGACCTGGAAAACGGCCCCTGGCCGCTGGCGCAGCGCCGCTTCGACGTGGTGCTGGTCACCAACTACCTGTGGCGAGCGCTGCTGCCGCGCATCGTGCAGGCGGTGGGCGACGGCGGTCTGCTGCTGTACGAAACCTTCGCCCAGGGCAACGAAACCGTGGGCAAACCGTCGCGCCCCGACTTTTTGCTCGCCCCCGGCGAGCTGCTGCGCGCCTGCGCGGGGCTGCGCGTGATCGCGTACGAGGACGGCTTTTTGCCCGAGCCGCCGCGCTTCGTGCAACGCATCGCGGCGGTGCGCGAACGCGCCGCCACCACCACCCCCGTGCGCTATCCCCTGGCCTGATGCCGCCCCGAACCGAATGGCTGGTTAGAATGCCCCTTGCACTTTGTCCTTGCCACCCGCACACGCCATGAAGCCCATCACCGGCAGCATCGTCGCCCTCGTCACCCCCATGCACGAGGACGGCCGCGTCGACTACGACACCCTGCGCACGCTCATCGACTGGCACATCGACCAAGGCACCGACTGCATCGGCGTGGTCGGCACCACGGGCGAATCGCCCACGGTCAGCGTCGAGGAACACTGCGAAATCATCCGCGTCGCCGTGGAACAGGCCGCCGGGCGCCGGCCCATCATGGCCGGCTGCGGGGCCAATTCCACGCGCGAAGCGATTGCGCTGGCCGAATTTGCCCGCAAGGTTGGCGCCGATTGTCAGCTGCAGGTCGTGCCCTACTACAACAAACCCACGCAGGAAGGGCTGTACCAGCACTTCAAGGCCATTGCCGAGGCCACGGGCGACCTGCCCATCGTGCTCTACAACGTGCCCGGGCGCACCGTGGCCGACCTGCAACCCGAGACCGTGCTGCGCCTGGCCGAGGTGCCCGGCATCGTCGGCATCAAGGAGGCCACCGGCAACCTCGAGCGCGCGCAGTGGTTGATCCGCGCCAAGCCCGCGGACTTTGCGGTCTACTCAGGTGACGACGCCACGGCCGTGGCGCTCATGCTCTGCGGCGGCCAGGGCAATGTCAGCGTCACCGCCAACGTCGCCCCGCGTCTGATGCACGAGTTGTGCGTCGCCGCCATCGCCGGCGATGCCCGCACCGCCATGCGCATCCAGATGCAGCTGCTGCCGCTGCACAAGCAGCTCTTCGTCGAGGCCAACCCCATCCCCGTCAAATGGGCCATGGCGCGCCTGGGCCTGTGCGGCCCCACGCTGCGCCTGCCCATGACGCCGCTGTCGGCCCACCACCAGCCGGCGGTCGAGGCGGCCCTGCGCGCCGCCGGCCTGCTCTGAATCCGCCCACCCCGTTGTCCAGGGAACCCCCATGCGCCACCTTGACTGCTTCGACCGCGCCGCCTCCCGCCGCGCCTGGCCACTCGCGCCCCTGGCGCTGGCGGTGCTGCTCGCCAGCGGCTGCTCGGTGCTCGAAGAAGACCGCATCGACTACAAAAGCGCCAAGCAAATCAACCGCTTGGAAGTCCCACCGGATCTGACGCAGCTGGCCCGCGATTCGCGCTACGCGCTGCCCAGCGGGCCCGTCACCGCCTCGGGCTATCAGGCCACGGAAGCCGCCCGCCCCACCGCCACGGCCGCCCCCACCCAAATCGGCGACGTGCGCATCGAGCGCGCCGGCAACCAGCGCTGGCTGGTGGTGGATCGCCCCCCCGAACAGCTGTGGCCCGCGCTGCGCGACTTCTGGCAGGAAAACGGCTTTTTGCTCACGCTCGACCAGCCCCAGCTGGGCCTGCTGGAGACCGACTGGGCGGAAAACCGCGCCAAGATCCCGCAGGACATCATCCGCGCCACGATCGGCAAGCTGTTCGACAACCTCTACTCGACCGGGGAGCGCGACAAGTTCCGCACCCGCGTCGAGCGCAGCGCCAGCGGCGGCAGCGAAATCTTCATCAGCCACCGCGGCATGGTGGAGGTGTACACCAACGAGCGCAAGGACAACACGGTGTGGCAGCCGCGCCCGGCCGACCCGGAGCTGGAAGCCGAGTTTTTGCGCCGGCTCATGGTCAAGCTGGGGGTCAGCCAGGAGCAGTCCAAGGCCGCGCTGGCCGCCGGCGCCAAGCCGCCCGTGGCGCAGCTGCAAACGATCGATGGCCAGCCCGCCGTGGTCCTCGACGAAAACTTCGACCGCGCTTGGCGCCGCGTCGGGCTGGCGCTGGACCGCAGCGGCTTCACCGTCGAAGACCGCAACCGCGCCGAGGGCGTGTACTTCGTGCGCTACGTGCCCGCCGACGCCTCCACGGCGGCGCGCGAGCCGGGCTTTTTCGGCCGCATCACCGGCTGGTTCAGCAGCTCGGACAAAGCGCAGGCCAACCCCACGCGCTACCGCATCCGCGTGGTGGGCAGCGGGGAGCGCACCACCGTCACGGTGCTCGATGCCAACGGGCAGCCCGAGCGCTCGGCCACCGCACAGCGCATCGCGCAACTGCTTGCCGACGACATGAAGTGACGCGCCGCAGGGCGCCCGCCTCCTCCGGGCCGCAACCCGGGGGGCGCGCCATGCGGCGCGCAGCCGTTGCCGATCAGGCCTCGGCCAGCTCGGCCTGCGCTTGTGGCGCGGGGGTGCGGATCAGGTAGTCGAACGCCGACAGCGCGGCTTTGGCCCCTTCGCCTGCGGCAATGACGATTTGCTTGTACGGCACGGTGGTGCAGTCGCCCGCCGCCAACACCCCGGGCACGTTGGTGTGCCCCTTGGCGTCCACGACGATTTCGCCAAAACGGTTGCGCTCCACCACGCCGTCGAGCCATTCGGTGTTGGGCACCAGGCCGATTTGCACGAACACCCCTTCCAGCGGCAGCGCGTGCTCGGCGCCGCTGGCACGGTCGCGCCAGCGCAGGCCCGTCACCTTCTGGCCATCGCCCTCCACCGCCAAGGTTTGCGCCTGGGTCAGCACGGTGACATTGGGCAGGCTCTTGAGCTTGCTCACCAGCACCGCGTCGGCCTTGAGCTGATCGGCAAACTCCAGCAGCGTCACATGGGCAACGATCCCGGCCAAGTCGATGGCCGCCTCGACCCCGGAATTGCCCCCGCCGATCACCGCCACGCGCTTGCCCTTGAACAGCGGCCCGTCGCAGTGCGGGCAGTAGGCCACGCCTCGGTTTTTGTACTCGGCCTCGCCCGGCACGTTCAGGTTGCGCCAGCGCGCCCCGGTGGCCAGGATCACGCTGCGCGCGCGCAGCGTCGCCCCACCGGCCAGCTGCACGCCGACCCAGCCGCCCGGCACCGATGCCGGCTGCAACGCCTGCACCGTCTGGCCGTTGACGACGTCCACCTCGTAGTGGCGCACCTGGGCTTCCAGGGCTGCGGCAAACCTGGGTCCGTCGGTCTCCAGCACCGAGATGTAGTTCTCGATGGCCAACGTGTCGTTGACCTGGCCGCCCAGGCGCTGCGCCACCAGGCCCGTGCGGATGCCTTTGCGCGCGGCATAGACCGCTGCCGCCGCCCCGGCCGGCCCACCGCCGACGATGAGCACATCGTAGGGCGCGCGCTGCGCGAGTTCGGCCGCTGCGCGCGCCGCCGCCCCGGTGTCGAGCTTGGCCACGATGTCCTCGAGCGACTGACGGCCCGAGGCAAACACCTCGCCATTGAGCAGCACCAGCGGCACCGCCATCACGTTGCGCTGCTCCACCTCGGCTGGGAACAGCGCGCCGTCGATGATCGTGGTGTGCACGCGCGGGTTGACGATGGCCATCAGGCTCAGCGCCTGCACCACGTCCGGGCAGTTGTGGCACGACAGCGACATGTACACCTCGAAGCGGTACTCGCCTGGCAGCGCGCGCAACTGCTGCAGCAGCTGCGGCGCGACCTTGGGCGGATGGCCGCCGCTCCACAGCAACGCCAGCACCAGCGAGGAAAACTCGTGCCCGAGCGGAATCGCGGCAAAGGTCAGGTCTTGTTCGCCATCCGCGCGGCGGATCGCAAACGAGGGGCGGCGCGCGTCGGTGCCGTCGGTGCGCACGCGGATCTTGCCCTCCGAGAGCTCGGCGATGGTGTGCAGCAGTGCGTTCAGCTCGCGGGCGCTGGCCGAGTCATCCAGCGAGGCCACCAGCTCGATCGGCTGGCGGACGTGCGCCAGATAGGCTTGCAACTGGGATTTCAGGGCGTCATCGAGCATGGGTTACTCCAAAACGTCAACGGGATGAACCGGGCAGCGTCCGACCCGGCATGACCGGGACGAACACCCCCAACGCCCCGCGCACGGCGGGACGGGCGATGGGTGCGACCGTCAGCAGGCCGCGCCGGTACGGGACGTCAGGCGATCAGATCTTGCCGACCAGGTCCAGCGACGGGGCGATGGTCTTGGCGCCCTCGTTCCACTTGGCGGGGCAGACTTCACCCGGGTGCTCGGCCACGTACTTGGCGGCTTTGAGCTTGCGCAACGTTTCCTTGACGTCGCGCGCGATCGCGTTGTCGTGGATTTCGGCGGTCTTGATGACGCCCTCCGGGTTGACCACGAAGGTGCCGCGCAGGGCCAGCCCTTCTTCCTCGATGTGCACGCCAAAGGCGCGCGTGAGCTGGTGCGTCGGGTCGCCCACCAGCGGGAAGCGGGCCTTGCCCACGGCCGGGCTGGTCTCGTGCCACACCTTGTGCGAGAAGTGCGTGTCGGTGGTGATCACGTACACCTCGGCGCCCAGTTTTTGGAACTCGGCGTAGTTGTCGGCCGCATCCTCGACCTCGGTCGGGCAGTTGAAGGTGAACGCCGCCGGCATGAAGATCAACACCGACCAGTGGCCCTTGAGGGACTGTTCGGTGATCTCGACAAACTTGCCGTTGTGGAACGCTTGGGCCTTGAAGGCTGGCACTTGGGTGTTGATGATCGACATGGAAGGTTCCTTTCGGTTGGGTTGAAAAAACGGGAACACGCTCCCGAACGCCGCTGCACCGCCTGGGCGGTGCCCCGCGATCGGGCGACAGGGCAAATGATAGCCCAAAACAATCATAACTAACGATTGATAGTCTTTATACGATGGATAGCTTACCATCGTATTTTTGTTGCGAACGGTTCTCATTTGTGTTTATACTTCGTGCCTGTCCAGTGTACCCAAGAGAGCCTTGCCACGATGAACACCACCCGCCCCACCCCTTACCACCCCTGCGTTGACAGCACCACGCCGGCGGCGCCCACACCGATCGGCGCCTGGCCGCTGGGCGCGTTGCTGCTTGCCACCAGCCTGCACGCCGCCGCGCAAGCCGTCGGCGCCGACGCGCAGGCCGCGGCCGGCACCCTCGACACGGTCACCGTGCGCGGCGCCGGTGACCCCCCGGAAATCCGCAGCAAACAAACCCTGCGCGCCACCGACACCCGCCTAGGCAAAGGGCAGCAGGCGCTGCGCGACATCCCCCAAAGCCTCACCGTCATGACCGAGCGGCTGCTCGACGACCGCAACCTGGACGACTTCCGCGAGGTGCTCAAGGCCACCGCGGGCGTGACCTTCCAGGCCGGCGAAACCGGCGAGGAAGACGTGCGCCTGCGCGGCTTTTCGCTCGGGCAGGCAGGCGACGTCTTCCGCGACGGTCTGCGCGACGCGCCGCTCATCACGCGCGACACCTTTGCGACCGATCGGGTCGAGGTGCTCAAAGGATCGGCGTCGATGCTGTTCGGCAAAGGCTCCACCGGCGGCGTCGTCAACCAAGTGACCAAACAGCCTTTCCTGATGGAACGCTACGAGGCCGAGCTGGCGGTGGGCAGTGGCAACCACAAGCGCGCCCAGGTCGACCTGAACAAGCCGCTCGGCCCCAGCAGCGCGGTGCGCCTCAACGCCATGGTGCAGGACAGTGACCAATGGGGCGCCAAGGACGACCGCCGCGGACTCGCCGCCAGCTGGCGCACCGGCATCGGTGGGCGCGACGAATTCCAGCTCGACCTCTACCACCTGCAAACCGACGCCCGACCCAACTACAACCACCCCTGGCTGCTGACCGGCACCGACACCAGCCCACGGCGCACCATCGTGCCGGTGCTGCCCGCCCGCAACTACTACGGGCTGGCCAGCGATTACCAAGAAACCGAACAGACTGCCGTCACGCTGACGCACACGCACCGCTTCGGGCCCCAGGAGGAGCTGCGCACGACGCTGCGCCACGGCCGCTACACGCGCGACCTGTGGGCCAGCGTCATCCGCTTCGCCGCGGCGGCGCAGCAGCCCGACGGTCAAGCGGTGACGCTGGCCAACCCGCCGACCGCCGCCACCGTGCTCACCCGCACCCCCAAGGGCCGCTACGGGCAAAGCGACATCACGCAGCTGCAAAGCGACTACAGCACCCGCTTGCGCACAGGGACGCTCGAGCACCACCTGACCGCCGGGGTCGATGTGACGGTCGAGGACGCACGCCGCAACAACAACTTCCCTGGCCCGGCATCGGGTCTGCTCACCACGGTGGGCACCCCCAACGATGGGGCCTGGCGCGCCGACAGCCGGGGCGCGCCACCGCTCAACACCTTCGACGCCGACAGCCTGGGCCTGTACGCCCAGGACGTGGTGACGCTCACGCCGCATTGGAAGCTGGTGGGCGGCCTGCGCTTCGACCGCTTCCGCGCCACCTACCGCGACACCGCGGGCAACACCGGCACGATGTCAGAAAACCTCTGGAGCCCGCGGGTGGGTGCGATCTACCAACCCAGCGAGAGCGCGTCGTACTACGTGTCGTTGGGCCAGTCGTACAACACCTCGGGCGACACCTACCAGTTTGCGCTGGGCACGTTCGCACCGGGCAGCAACAACGCCAAACTGGCCAACACCCCGCCCGAGAAGAGCCGCAACGCCGAAATCGGCGCCAAGTGGGAGCTGTTCGAGCAACGCGCCAGCCTCAACGTCGCGCTGTTCCGCTCGGAAAAGTACAACGAGCGCAACACCGACCCCGACAGCGCCGCACAGCAGATGCTGCTGTCTGGCAAGCGCCACGCCACGGGGGTCGAAATCAACGCCGCCGGCCGCCTGACGCCGAAGTGGGAGGTGTTCTACAACCACACCTGGATACCGAGCGCGCGCATCGACCGCAGCAACCAGGCCCTGTCGGCCAACGGTACCGGGGCCCAGGTGCAGGGCGACCGCCCGGCGCTCACCCCCCGCCACAGCCTCAGCGCATGGACCACGTACCGCGTCGCGCCCCAGTGGCGCCTGGGGTTGGGCCTGACGCACCGCGGGGCGCAAAACCCCGAGGGGCAGCGCACCATTGTCGCCCCTGGGTTTACCGTCTGGGATGGCATGGTCGAGTACACGGTCGATGAGCGCACCACGGTCAAACTCAACGTGAGCAACCTGACCGACAAGCGCTACGCCGACGCGCTCTACCGCGGGTTCTACACCCCCGGCGCCCCGCGCAAGGTGATGCTCAGCGTCAAAACCGTGTTTTGAGGCTTGGCCATGCTGGTACACCTCAAAGGCGTGCTCACGCCAGAGGAAGTCGCCACAGCGCGATCGCTGCTGGCCGACGAATCGCTCTGGCGCGACGGCCGCACCAGCGCCGGCGCGCAGGCCGCGGTGGTCAAGCACAACGAACAGCTCGCCCAGGACAGCGTGGCCGCCCGCCGCCTGCAGGCCCTGGTGGCGGCGGCGGTGCGGCGGGATCCGCTGTTTTTCTCGGCGGCGCTGCCGCGGCGCCTGTTCAACCCGCTGTTCAACCGCTACCGCCCCGAAGCCCCGGCCTACGGCCCGCACGTCGATGGTGCCGTGCTGCACTCGCGCGCCGACGACCAATGGGTGCGCACCGACCTGTCGTGCACCGTCTTTTTGAGCGACCCGCAGGACTACGACGGTGGCGAGCTGACCATCCACGACACCTACGGCACGCACCGCCTCAAGCTGCCGGCAGGCGATGCGGTTCTCTACCCGGGCACCAGCGTCCACGAGGTCACCCCCGTGACGCGTGGCGTGCGGTTGGCGAGCTTTTTTTGGATCGAAAGCATGGTGCGCCACGAGACCCAGCGGCGGCTGCTGTTCGAGCTGGACATGAACCTGTTGCAGCTGCGCCAGCAGGTGGGCGAAACCGCGCAGACCCTCGCCCTGACTGGCGTCTACCACAACCTGCTGCGCCTGTGGGCCACGCCATGACCGCCAGCCCCCCGGACACCCCCATCGCCCCAGCCGCAGCGCCCGCTGTGGCACCCGCCGCGCGCGCCTATTTCGAAGGCGGTGCCGCTGACGAGGTGACGTTGCGCGCCAACGTGGCCGCGTGGCGCGCCATCGGTCTGCGCCCGCGCGTGCTCGCCACGCCGCGCGCGGTGGACACCCAGGTCACGCTGGTGGGCCGGCGCTGGCCCACCCCGTGGCTCGCGGCCCCGATGGCGCACCTGGCACTAGCCCACCCCCAAGCCGAGTTGGGCCTGGCCATGGCCTGCGCTGCCCAAGGCGCCGGCATGGTGCTGTCGACCCAGGCGACCACGGCGCTGGAGGCGGTGGCGCGGGCCGTCCTGGCCACGCCCCAGCGCGGACCGCTGTGGTTTCAGCTCTACCCCTACGGCACCCGCGCCGACTGGCTGCGCCTGATCGAACGTGCGCAGGCGGCAGGTTACGAGGCGATCGTGCTGACCGTCGATGCGCCCCTGCAGTGGCCCAGCGACCGCGAGCGCACCGCCGGCTTTGGGCTGCCGCGCGATTGGCCACAGCCCAACCTGCCCGCACCGCCGACACGCGGGACGCTGTCGGACTTGCTGGCGGCCGCGCCCGATTGGGACGACATCGAATGGCTGCGCGCGCACTGCCCGCTGCCGCTGCTGCTCAAAGGCATCACGCACCCCGCGGACGCGCAACGTGCCGCCGAGCTGTGCGACGGCATCGTCGTCTCCAACCATGGGGGGCGCGTGCTCGACGGCTTGCCCGCCACGGCGGCGCTGTTGCCGGCCGTGCGCGCGGCGGTCCAGGGCCGCTGCCCGGTGCTGGTCGATGGCGGCCTGCGGCGGGGGCTCGACGCCCTCAAGGCGCTGGCGCTGGGCGCAGACGCCGTGCTCGTCGGACGGCCGCTGATCGCCGCGCTGGCCGACGATGGCGCGCGCACCGTGGCCGCATTGTGGCGGCACTGGCTCGACGAGCTGCGTGGCGCGATGGCGCTGTGCGGCGCGCCCAGCCTCGACGCGCTCACCCCGCAACTGCTGTGCCGCGTCCCGACCGACGGGGACGTGCCCTGTCTATGATCGGCGCTGCGGTGCTGTTGGCCAGCCTTGCGCTCGTGGGGTTGGCTGCGCTCTGGATTTTCAAGGCATGACCTTCGCTGACATCGACCCCTCACCCCCCCAACCCGCCCCCCCCGGCGCGGGCCGACCGGTTGCGGATCGCCGGCGCGTGTGGGCCGTGCTGGCCACGGTGCTGACCGGCCACGCCGTGGCGGTGTGGGCGTTGGAAGGCGTGCGCACGCGACCAGCCCTACCGCCCCCCGAGCGTGGCATCCTGCAGGTGGCGTTTGCGCTCGTCCCGCTGGAGGCCAGTGCCCCCGGCGAGACGGCCGAGCGCTGGGGCTACGCCGGCTCCGACGGGC